>CAZLYS010000018.1:13968-14208 GCA_964563415.1 uncultured Halomicronema sp. | reverse complement strand
GACCTATAACACTTAACAGACCAGCGATCGCGCGAATGCGCAGTCGAGTAAATTCGTCAACATGACCCTGCTTAGGCGCCAGCCATGACTGTAAGGATTTGTCAGTCCGCGATCGCGAAAGGGATTTTGTAAGCAAGGAAGGCATCGTCAGAACAACTTCGACTTAGCTAGTGCTCACATATTTTACGGGTTGGTCTAGACAATTGGCAGGATGTGAGCAAACGCTGATGTGCTAATGGC
>CAZLYS010000018.1:0-13954 GCA_964563415.1 uncultured Halomicronema sp. | reverse complement strand
ACCAGAGGGGCAAAGTCAGCAATAACAAGAGTGAACTAACTCCCAAACAAGTCACGGCTAAGTCGCGATCCAAATCAAAGGTCTCAGCCAACACCAATGTGGCAAACGCCGCTGGCATAGCGGCCTGCAAAACGATGACCAAACGCGGTGCCCCCTGCCAACCGAAGAGGGTTAGCAGTATGCCAATGACAGCGGGTGCGATCGCCATGCGAATCGAGGTTGCCATAACAGCGGGTTGCACTCGATGCCACGATCGCAACTGCTGTAAGCGCATCCCCATGAGCACGAGGGATAACATCACCATTGACCAAGCAAACCCCTGCAAGCCGCGATCAAGCCACCCAGGAAACGGCACGGGTCGTAACAGCAATCCCACCGCAAAGGCCGGAAGGGTGGGGGCTCTGATCAACGCGTTTAAGCTTTGCTGCCAGGGTGAGGAAGCGCGTCCCTGACGTATTCCCTGACCATAATAGGCTCCAATCATAGCGCCCAAACCGTAAGCACCAAAAACGGTTCCGAGCAAGTCATAAAATACTGCCCAGCCAAAATAGGGGGTGCCTAACTGAGGCAACAATAGAACGATGGGGTAACCGATATAGCCGGTATTACCCACCATCGACGACAGCAAAAAAATGCCCTTGGTGGGCATCGGCCAGTTCGCGGCACGTACCTGTAGCCAAATCCAGGCTAAGCCAAACGCGACGATAAACGTCACCCAGGCCATTACGGGAGCAATCCAGACGCCACCAGAGAGATCGGTTTGCCGCAAAAAGTGGACGAGGCTACCTGGCACCCCTACCCAAAATAGGAACCGCCCTAGCCACCGAGGAGCCTGGGATTGCCAAGAGGCACATCGAGGTGCTTGCCGGTGCAATTGGCCCAAAAGTGCGCTGATGACGATACCTAAGAGTACCCCTCCGCAAAGCGGCACATAAATTTGCACCAAAAACCACACACAAATACCTAAGAGGGTGCACTAAGGATGAAATCGATATTCGGTGCGAATTGCCATGATTCAGGCGGCGCTAGCTGAAAACCCAAAAAGTGGTCAGCCTTCCAACGTTTAGCCTAATCTCTGACTTAGAAGGCGTCTAGGTCGAGAGCCTTAGAGCCGCCCTGCTGAATTTGCCCCAAAATGACCCCTAATTGACGCCACACTAACCAGGCCATCAGCGCTGTCATCACGGCACTCATGGCGTAGGCGGCGCTAGCTGAAAACCCAAAAATTTGAATCCCCGAAGCGAGGGTTACCCAGACGCCAAGACAAATGCCGAAGTAGGGGAGTTTGAGAGAGAGACCGCGAATCTCTTCTAAGGAACTAGCTTCAGGATTTTTGGCCCAAGCTTGGGTAGCTTGCTGTAGCGAGGTGCTGAAAGCAAAACCAGTCGCGATCGCAGACAAAAATCCCGCAATCATTAACACATAGGGCGGATCAGGATACACGGTGCAAACCCTCTACGGAACGGAAATGTGGACACGAAGAAATGTAAAGCTGCGCTCATTATATCGGTCGTTTGACCCGACTAGTAGTCTGGCAAATCTTGAATTTAGGGTTTGATGACCAGGGAAAGCTGGCGGGGCTAGAGGAGCCACCCTAATTCTTAGCATTGACGTTGCACTAAATGCCTTTAGAAGGCTGAAGGCTAGCGGATAAAGTAGCCACCGGCGGCAGCCAGTCGGCAGCTCGTTCGACTGATGATTGCAGAATGGCATTCCACGCAACTCCGAGCACCTTGGTGGGGGTGACGTCATCTTTGACCAGTTCCCAAAGTTTCTGCACCTCTTCAGTATGGAGGCGATCGTCTTCAGTCACGGCCAAAATGAGGCGATCGCGAATATAGCGCCCTTCCTCAGACATCAAAAACTGTAGCCCCAGGCTGGCGGTAGGCAAGATATCAAAGCCCTCATCACTGCGGGCAATTTGCAGCAGGTTTTCCAAGCGCTGCCACTGAAACTTGCCGTCTTTGAACAGCACCTCTAGCAGGCGACGACGCAGCGAGGGAGTTTCTCCTTTAAGGAGCCGGCGTGCCACATAGGGATAGGCGATATCCACGATTTTGAAATCGGGATTCAGACTTAAGGCGACCCCCTCTTGGGTTACTAGAGAACGAATGATCAGTGCAAACTTGGCAGGTACTCGGAAGGGATATTCATACATCAACTCCGAAAAGCGATCAGTAATGGTTTTGAAGTTGAAGTCCCGAACCTTAGCCCCTAAAGCTTCTCCCAGGACAGATTCTAAGGCTGGGATAATCGGCTCAATGTTGGTATCGGGTGTCAAGAAGCCCAATTTCACAAAATCTGTAGCCAGGTTGGCATAGTCTTGATTGATCAGATGGACAACGGCATCGACCAAGGTCTCTTTCGTTTCCTGGTTCAGCTGGTCCATCATGCCGAAGTCAATATAGGCCATCCGGCCATCCGTCATGGCAAACAAGTTGCCAGGGTGCGGATCAGCATGAAAGAAACCGTGTTCCAAGAGTTGCTGTAGACCAGTGGTTACCCCAATTTCAATCAGTTCGTCAGTATCCAGTGACGCCGCCTGAATACTGCCGACATCCGTCAGCTTGAAGCCCTCAATCCATTCCAGGGTTAATACTTTGCCGCTGCTGTAGCGCCAGTAGATCTTGGGAACCTTGACGGTTGGATCATTCTGGAAATTGGCTGCAAAGAGCTCGGCGTTGCGCCCTTCGTTGATATAGTCAATTTCTTCAAATAGCTTGGTCCCAAACTCATCGACGATGATGCTCAGGTCATGGCCCAGGTTAAGCGGCAATAACGGACCTAATCGCCGCGCGGCAAACCGCATAATAAATAGATCACAGGTCAGAACGGGCAGCAAGTAAGGTCGCTGAATTTTGACTGCAACTTCTTCGCCGCTGTATAACTGAGCGCGATAAACCTGGCCTAAGCTAGCGGCTGCAACCGGTTCAGGAGAAATGCGACTATAAATTTCTTCAGGAGAGTAACCCAGTTCGTCTTCTAAAATGGCCATTGCCAAAGGGGTTGGAAATGGCGGGAGCTGGTCTTGAAGTTTAGTGAGTTCTTCTAAAAAGTCCTTGCGAACTAAGTCTGGTCGAGTGGATAAGGCTTGACCGACTTTGATGAAGGTGGGGCCTAAACGTGTGAGTAATTGCCGGAGTTGAACGGCACGCTTGGCTAAATTTTTCTCTTCGCGGCCCAACCAGCGATCGCTCTGCAGACCAAAGATAAAGGTGCCTAACCACCAAAGCACTTGCAGCGATCGCCAAAGCACAATCCAGGGACGGCGGCTGTAATATTTCGCAATAGCATCAGCGTCGTAAACCCTCGATCGAAACAACGATGCTTGCATTGCGAAATCCCCTAACACTTTGCGACAAGAGCGTAAAAGTCTCTTCAAACTTAGGCATCAAAGCCCTGCAAGAGCCAGCGATTTAACCCAATCCATCCTAGTCAAGGCGCTAATATCGTCAATCCAACACTTGACAAATCAGTAGGATGTTTCGACGCTCTTAACAATAGTATAGAAAAATACAGTTAATCTCGTTGACGGCTTAACACTTATTAAGTAAAGCACTCTAAGCGATGCGATAGATTTCAGTCAATGCTCGGAGCATTTTTCCTTGATAAAGTCTAGTGGATGGGTTGCTCAAAAGGCGATCGTTCTTCGACTGTGGTCGGTTTTGAGTTGTTGCGGCAAGCGGTGTTGTCACCATGATTGAACTGGGTCTCTGGCAAATTGCTTTTGCGTTGGTGTTAATGGTGGCGGCGATCGCTCTGGTGCGCTGGCAGCAACTCGGTTTGGAGCTGACGCTGTTAAACGCCACAGCCCGAACAGTATTGCAGTTGTTGGCGGTGGGTTATGTGCTCGCGATCGTGTTTGCCTGGCAGAATCCCTACAGTGTGATTGCCATTTTGCTGGTCATGCTGGCGATCGCGACGGTGGTTGCCCGTAACCGGATTGATAAACGCTTGTCTCGGCTCCTACCCATTTTGGCTGGGTCGTTACTGACCACTTTGGTGCTGACGCTGGTCTACACCATTGGCGTCATTATTCGTCCAGAGGTTTGGTACGAGCCCCGGTATCTGATTCCCTTAGCGGGGATTGTGCTGGGAAACGCCATGACGGCCGCGACCATTGCTGGCGATCGCCTGGTCACCAGCCTCAAAAGGAATCCGGTGGTGATCGAAACCCACTTGAGTTTGGGGGCATCCCCTCAGCAAGCGATCGCCACATACCGTCGCGAGGCTGTCAAAGCCGGACTTATTCCCACCATTAACGCCATGATGGTGGTCGGCATCGTCAAACTCCCAGGCATTATTACAGGACAGTTGCTAAGCGGCACTGATCCGCTCAACGCTGCGCTGTACCAAATGCTGATTATGTTGATGCTGGCATTTTCTGACCTGTTGGCTGCAATTCTCGTGACTGCTGGCATTCGACGGCTCTTTTTTAACGATGCCGAACAGTTGGTCTTGCCTTGAGTATTGCTTTATTTGTTCTTTGTCTCGTTTGTCTGAAGTTAAGCAATTACAAAAATAGTGGGGCGGCAACACCTGCCATCTATTCAAACGCAGTCGGCGATCCCCCTACAAAAGCGGCATCGAGAGTAGTCGATAGACTAAGTTTATGGTCGCTTGACCTTGTGGTTCAAATGAACTATATCTTGTGATGGTTGCCTGATTTTTGACTTGCTGATGGCTTGATTTTAGTCACTTAAGGTTTTGTGTATAGGCTTCAGCGGGTTTACAGGCACAGATTGAGTCGTTTCAGGATCGAGTGAATTGAGTTCATATTTGCTGCGGAGGTAGAGAAATGGTTGAGTTCAAATCTTATACACCGGGTACGTTTTGTTGGGTTGACCTGGCAACCACTGATGCCGAAGGTGCCAAGCAGTTCTACACCAACCTGTTTAATTGGACCGCGACTGACGTACCCGCTGGTGAAGCTGGAACGTACACCATGCTCGAAAAAGACGGTAAGAATGTGTGCGCCTTGTATCAGATTCCTGCAGAGATGCAGCACTCAGGCCCTCCCTACTGGTTGAGCTACGTGTCTGTAGAAGATGTTGATCGCAGTGCCGAGCAGGCAAAGGCGCTGGGTGGTAAGGTCTTGCAGCCGCCCTGTGATGTGATGGAATCTGGCCGCATGAGTCTGCTGCAAGATCCGACAGGGGCCGTTTTTGCGCTGTGGCAACCACAACAGCATATCGGTGCCGATTTAGTGAATGAATCGAATACCCTATGCTGGAACGAGCTGCAGACGAAAGACTTAGCGGCAGCAACTGACTTTTACACGAAGCTGTTTGGCTGGACGACCCACAGTAGCAAAAATGCTCTAGGTGGAGACTATACGGAGTGTCAGCTGGCTGGGCGTTCGGGCGCTGGGATGATTGAGATTCAACCAGATTGGGGTGAGGTACCGCCCCACTGGGTAGTGTATTTTGCGGTGGAAGACTGCGATGCCACGCTTAAAAAAGCCCAAAGTCTGGGTGGACGAACCGATATGCCCCCCATGGAAATTCCGGATGTCGGCCGGTTTGCAATTTTGCAAGACCCTCAGGGTGGCTATTTTACGATTATCGAAATGTCTGAATCATCGGCAACTGCCTAGGCGCAAAGTCACGTTGCCATGATTGGTGGTTAGGCGATCGCAATTCCCATAAGACTACATATAGCGGCATGCAGTCGAGTCAAGCACACACTATTCCCTACTCCCTATTCCCTGTTCCCTTCAAGCAAACGAACTGTACTTGACCAAACTGCACAGGGTTATATGAGGCTAGCTCTAGTAGTCGTTTCGATCCTGCATCTAGAGCTGCCCAACTCGATCTCGATCATCCATCCGCCAAGGCTATGCCGAGTCTGCTGGCGGTGTTTGATAGTGCAGCTCAACCATGCTGGCTGGTAAGCGACGGGTATTGATCAACTGAAGTTTTTGCAGTGGAACATGCTGATAGAGAGAAATGCCATCTCCCAGGATGAGCGGGGCGATCGCCAAAATCCAATCGCTAATCAACCCTCGGCGCATAAACTCGGCCGCAATTTGTCCACCCCCGACAACCCAGACTCTTTGGAAGCCCTGTTGTTGGATATCTAGCAGCAGGGCTTCGATGGTGTTGATGATCTTGACATCGTTGCGATCGGTGGATAAATTGCGCCGCGTCAACACATAGGCCAATTTATGGGCGTAGGGCCAGTCACCAAACGTCAACACTTGCTCATAGGTGGCTGCCCCCATCACCAGCGCATCGATTGTCTTGTAAAACACCTCATATCCGGTGTCTTCATCGACAGCATCTAATGAGGTTAACCAGTCAATGCCCCCATCGGCACTGGCAATGTATCCATCAAGAGTGGTTGCTATGTACAAAAGGAACTGGGTACGAGCTGTCATGTTGTTCATTTCACCTGCGTACTACGGCGGCGACAATGGCGTCTATGGCTACTTATGAATAGACCAGCCTGATTCAGATTACTGAAATTCATTACCTGTAATACCGATTCTGCATGACAGCGCTACAGATCGAGGATCCCCCGCTGTCGCCGCCCCCTTGTCCCCTTGCCCATCACGGAATGGTCTGCAAACTTACGCTGTTATGTAATAGTCTTCGACTTATCCACCCTTGACTCTCACACCATGAGCAGCAAAAACGAAACCCCAGTTCTTGTCGCCGCCTTGCTAATCACTGTTGGTTTGTTAGGGGGTGGCTACTGGTGGCTCACCCGCGATGGCGGTATCAGCTTACCGGGTTGGGGGGGGAATTCATCTCCAACCGCTAGTCCAAACACGGCCACTCCAGCACCGGCGAGCACTGGCGACCAATTCAGTAATGTCCAGAGCATTCCCGCTGGCCTATTCAACTATGGCGGCAGTACGACTTGGGCTCCCGTACGTGGTGTGATCGACCCCGTCATGCAGCAAACTTTCCCCACTTTTCAACTGCGATATACCGACCCCATTGGGGTGTCGCCCAGTTCTGGTACCGGCATTGACATGTTGCTCAACAATCAGTTGTCGTTTTCTCAATCATCGCGATCGCTCAACCCCGAAGAGCAACAAGCCGCCCAACAGCAGGGGTACAGCCTGAAAGAGATTCCAGTGGCACTGGAGGGCCTTGCGATCGCTGTCAACACCAACTTAGCCATCGATGGCATCACTCTGACCCAATTGCGCGACATTTACCTGGGCACCCTCACCAACTGGAGCCAGGTGGGTGGCCCCAACCTACCCATCACACCCATTTCTCGTCCTGCCGATGGGGGAACAGTCGAATTTTTTGTGAGCACGGTGCTGGGGGATACGCCCCTGCCTAACACCGTCACCATTGCTAGCACCACAACTGAAGCCTTGCGACTGGTCGATAGTACCCCTGGAGCAATTTACTACGCTTCCGCCCCGGAAGTCGTCGGCCAGTGTACAGTGAAGCCGATCGCGATCGGTCGCCAGCCCAATCAATTCGTACTACCCTACACCGAACCTTATATACCGCCCGAAAGCTGCCCAGCTGAACGCAACCAGATCAATGGCGAGGCCCTCCGTAGCGGCGATTACCCTCTGACCCGGCGTCTTTTTGTCATCATTCGGGAAGACGGCACCCAAGACCAGCAAGCTGGGGAGGCATACGCCAACCTGTTGCTCACACAACAAGGGCAACAGCTCTTGAACGAAGCCGGATTTGTCGCCATTCGCTAAATAAGTAAGGTCGTCGCCAGCGCACTATTCAGCAGGAAGTTGACATCCAGTCTTTAGAACGCGTTATCAATTGCCCTCAGAAGCCTTGAAGAATAAGCATAATGCCTGTTTCAGGAAGTACTTCATCATCTTTACTTAAACGCCGACACCAATGCAACCAGCCAAAGGTCCGCTCTACAATCCGGCGCTTTGAAAGTACTTGAAAACCCCGCTGATGATCACTGCGCATCACTGCTTCGAAAGCCAGCCATGGGTATCAAGGAACCATCGGACAAAAGCTTCTCCTCGATAGGTGTCATCGGTGTAAATCAATAATTGTTTGAGCCACGGACGCCGTGAGTCAATAGGTTTTTGGTACCGGCTGGGTCAGAAACATTGACAACCACTACCACTACCACGATTACTAGACCAAGGGCGTCTACGAGTAAGTGACGCTCACGACCCTTGATTTGCTTCGGTGATGTTCCAGACCTGTGTCATGAGGCAAAATGACATGGTCCACTCTCTCGTCATGCTTCCTATAGTTCTGGAATCCGTCTATTGCTCTCACTGTCAGACGACTCATGTTGTCGAAAATGGTAAAAGTGTTGAGGGCAAACAGCATTATCGCTGTCGAAATGTGGATTGCTCGCGGGCCTCGTTCATCCTTGAATACACCTACTGTGGTCATGAACCGGTAGTGAAACGATAAGTGAGTGAGCTGGCGGTGAATGGCAGTGGTATTAGAGATACCACTCGAGTACTGTGAATTAGCCCAACCACGGTGATTGAGGAAATCAAAAAAACACCGTCATTTCGAGGCAATTAATCGCCGGGCCTTAGAAGGCTATTCAGGTTTACTGCCAAATGCGTCTGGAAGGCGCTGAAATGGATGAGATGTGGAGCTTTGTTCAGTCGAAACAACAGCAATGGTGACTCTGGCATGCTATCGATCATGGGAGAGATGAGGTGCTGGCTTATATGCTCGCTCCCCATGAAGATATAGCACTCGCTACCCCAATGGAGTTGCTGGCTCCCTTTGGCATTCAGCAGTTCTACACCGATCTGAGGTGCTTACTTTCGCTTACTCGACCCACAACAGCACACCATTGGTAAAGCCAATACCCAACGGATTGAACGAAAGCATTTGACGTTACGCACGCGGATCAAGCGTCTAGCCCATAAGACGATTTGTTTCTCTAAATCAGTGTTGATGCACGATACCGTGGTCGGACTGTTCATCAACCGTTATGAATTCGGGCGAGCCATATGACTGCTTTCAACACTTCTAGAACACCACCATGCGCTCAGTCTATTCTGGCAGTATATGGACATACAAAAAATCATCTTGTTCATCAAGAATCTCAAACTCTACCGAGTATTTCCCTGATATAAGTTCAATATCCTTTTTTGCCAGAATTGCATCCCTTGCTTCATTAAATATTGGGTTTAACCCTTCTAAATCAAGAATCCACCGAATTGGACGATTACTGTAGAAACGAGTTGCTGGCACATATATACTTTCTGAAAGCTTGAAAACCAAGAGCTCCTGCTCTGAGAAGACAGGGTTCATTCCTGCAGATTTAGCGAGTTTAGCTTCTGGCTGCAGTGGAATGTTATAGGTGGTTCTAATCTCTCTAAATCCAGCCAGGAGAGAAACTGCCATGAAAAGAATAATCAATGTTTTTTTTCTTAGATTTTTCAATGGCTCAAAATTTGCAAGCACTATGAACACTAACGTGAATAGTAGAAGCAAACTAAAAATTGCTTTCAATCGATCTGGAAGAGGCAAGATTCGGGAAGGAAAAAAGAGACTGATTAGTGTGGAATACACCAGGAATCCACCAATCAAAATAGGATTATCATTTTTGACTAAATTGTCAACTGTCATGCCTACCAAAAGAGCCAGACAGGGATAGATAGGCAAAATATACCAAGGCAACTTTGTCTGAGCAATTGTGTAAAGCGAAAAGGTCAAAGCCGTAAACAAGAACGGATAGATAGCTTCTCGACGCCCACGAAGTAATTCTGAAGCCTTAAAAATAGTGGCTAATGGTATCAAATAAAACCAGGGAAAAAATCCATTCTGTAGCACGCTCAAATAAAATGCAATAGGCTTCTGGTGCCCTTCTATAGCAGACATTGCACGTACGGCGACGTGGTAGCCTAAATATGTATCAATAAATTCTCTTCCATACTGAGCGATCATTATGAAGTGCCAGGGAATTGAAATAACAGAAAAAATAATAACTCCCATCCAAAATTGCTTGCACTTGAGCGTTGAGCGTATTTTTTTTGAGTATACGGCAGCAAAGGTGACTACCCCTAAGATCGGCAGACTGGCTATCCCTTTTGTCATAAAAGCCAGACCGTAACTAAGCCATAATAAAAGCCAGAATCGCCTATCGTTTTTTTGTATTTTAATTAGTGACAACAAGATCAGTGTTGTAAATAAGCAAAGCGTAATATCAGTCGTCCCAAATCTAGAGAATCGAATAAATTGCTGTGAGAATAAAATGATTATGGCTGAGTAGAAACCTACAGTAGTTGAGTAGGCGGTTTTGCCCATCAAGTAGGTACATAGAACAACGCCTATTCCTGAGAGCGCTGAGACAAGACGGGCTGACCATTCATGAATTCCAAATATTTTATAGGCAATTGCAGTCGACCACATAAACAATGGCGGTTTATGGAACCAAGGGGTATCTCCCCAATGTAATGTCAACCAGTTTCCAGTATTGATGATCTCTTTGGAAATCTGTGCATAAATAGCTTCATCCCAATCATCTAAGGTCCCTTGACCTAAATTCCAAAAAATAATCAAACTTGCAGACAGTAGAATAGTTGTTAATAAATAGTCAAATTCTCTGAGCTTATGAAGCATGTCGTTTGATATCTCAAATAGTGTTTTTGGGGGAACTCACATATACTTATCGACAGTACAATGTGCTATCTTTTCGAAAATTTTTGGAATCCAAAGCTATTAAAGAGTCGTTTAGGAAGTTTCTGCTCAAATAATTTCAAAGGGAAATTTATTCATTACTTCTTCTAAGTTTTATTAGATTCATAAAGACTGTAGATTCTTTAAAGGAATTGCTTATTTTAAATCTACTGGGAGAATAGCATTTTCAAAGTTAGGGGTGCTTGATTTGCTTGTATACTGTTGAGAATAGGACAAACATTCCTACAAATGCAATTCCTAAGATACAGTGTATGACATCCCCTTTAGATAGCGAGCGAAAACTACTACCAAGCATGACAAATGGAAAAACTCCAACTGTAGTACCTAATAAAGTTGCACACAAATAGTCTTTTACCCGAATAGATGTTAGACCTGCCAAAAAATTAACTATTCCATATGGGATAATTGGGATCAGACGGATAGAGAATACATAAAGAAATCCTCCATCTTCAATCTTTTTGTCAAACTTCAACCATTTCCCAGAAAGTCTATTTAGAACAAAATCGCGTCCTATTGTTCTAGTAAAGGCAAAAGCAACAAAAGCAGCAATAACCGCAGCAATAGTTGTCCAAAGTGTGCCCTGTAGACTGCCAAAGATAGCTCCACCTGCCAAGTTAAGAGGAGTAGAGGGCAATAGGAACAGCGTTCCTATTGTATAGAGAAGGATGTAGAGAACTGGCGCCCATATTCCAGCAGCAGTCAGCCATGATTCAATTTGCTGCTCCTCAAATTTTCCTAATCCTAAGATTCCTACAATGGTTACAATTGTAGCAGTTGCTAATACAAAGAAAAAGAACTTAGTAGGCTTCAGCATCTTTCCTTAATTACCTCGGAATAAAGAAATTGAGGTTCGTTACTAAATCCATGGAGATCTCTAACAAGATACAGAGGCCTTCCTTTCACTTCTTCAAACACTCGACTTAAGTACTCTCCAATGATTCCTAAGGTGATTAGCTGGACACCTCCCAAAAATAAAACAGCGACCATTAGAGATGCGTAGCCAGGTATATCTATTCCTAGGATCATAGTTCTTAGTATTAAAAAGCTTGCATAAGTTATGGAGGTCAATGAGATGATTAGGCCAATATAGCTCCAAATCTTCAAGGGTCTTACACTAAATGCTGTAACACCATCAAGAGCAAAGTTCCAAAGTTTCCAGTAGTTCCAAGTTGTTTTCCCTTTGTGTCTTGCTTCTCGAACAAATGTGATAGAAGTCTGTTGAAAACCTACCCATGCGAATAGACCCTTCATGAATCTTTTTCGTTCAGGTAACTGCTTTAATGCATCGACAACCTTGCGGTCCATTAATCGAAAGTCTCCAGTATCTGGCGGAATCTGCAAAGGGGTCAGTTTCTTCATACAGCGATAGAATGCCCCCGCAGTAAGCCGCTTCAGGAAGGACTCTCCCTTGCGACTGCGACGAACGGCATAAACCACGTCAAAGCCTTGTTTCCAAAGTTTGATCATTTCTACAATCAACTCTGGAGGATCTTGCAGATCTGCATCGATGGGAACGACTGCTTGTCCGTTTGCGTAATCGATGGCTGCTGAAAGTGCGATTTCCTTTCCGAAATTTCGTGACAAATTAATGACTTTGATGCGAAAATTCCTTCGATGATGAGCAACTAAATCTCGTAGAGTTCCATCTTTACTACCATCATTGACACATATAATTTCGTACTCTTGTGTTATTCCGTCAAGTGTCTTCTCTATCCTTTGAAAGAAAAGTTCCAGATTATCCTGCTCGTTGTACATTGGTGCGAGAATTGAGATGAAAATCGGTTTCTCAATCTTTTCGTCATGTGTATTAAACATAAGAATGAAGTTCCTCGGGAGAAGTAAGAAAGCCTTTATTGATTTGGATGAACTATACTCAAAATGGCTTTAGAGGAGGTTTCTCAGTGATGCAGGAAACTCAGATAAGTCCCAAATGAGACTAAGGGGACAGCCAAAATGCGCTCCTGAAACCACCTAAATACATGGGCTGGATGCCCTGAAAGTGCCCGAAGTCCAAAATCACTGTTTTTATGAGAATTCCTTTGTTATTCAAGGCTGCCAGGAGTTTTATGCACCAGTAAGGAGGAGGTTATCTGCTGGAACGTGTGTGTGGCCTCAGCATGCCCATCTTGAAAACTGAAGTATCGTCTGAGATATAATTAAAGTGTAAAGATATCTTTTATATGTCTTGCATTTTCTTTTGCCTAATAGCCAGCTTATAGAAGCTATAAATAGTTACTCAATCTTCACTATCACTTAGAATCAGGGAACTATTAACAAACTGCAATCGAAAAAATGCTTCACCATGGCGATAAAAGGAGAATTATCGGGAAATCACAACGTAATGTTAGATGCTCCCCTCATATAGACCTCTTGCACGAATCGGGCACTGGTCAACAAAGTGAGGAGAGCTGCAATGCTACTACTAGAGACGATTTAAGCTTGTTGATATGCAATGTCCCCAGTGTGCTAGTCAGCAGCAATTGAAGAAAATGGTGAACGACGCTACGGCAAGCTAGTTTGGCTGCTTGCTAGTGTGTAGCTCAAGCGTCAGTCATTGCCAGCCGTGTATGACTGTTGCGAAGTTTGGTGGGAAGGGTTGGAAATAGCAATGAAAACCAAGAGTTCACAAGGACGTGCGCGCCGCGAGTGGGTAAAGGTCGAGCATTCTTGGACGATAGTTAGCCCCGAGACTAACGTCATACCAATCACTGTGAAGCGCAAAACGCCGCTCTCAGAAGACGATACAGGATGCAGTGCCTTCCGGCGACGGCAAAACCTCCTATGCCAAAATAGTTAAGAGATTCGAACAAGCCGTAACGGTACAGCGGTTAATCCATACCTAGGTGAGGCCTCGCAATGCAACTCAGGGTTGCCATCGACTTCATTTCAAGAGGGTTATCTCTCAGACAAATGCTGCTCTCAAGAGGACTGTATGAGTTTCCTACTTAAACGGTCAGTACTTACGAATCGAGAGAGTGTTTTCCAATAAGTGTATTTAGACTTTGCCCGATGCTCTACGCCGACCTCGTTGAATCACCCCCAGTCAGACACCCCCGGCAAAGCCGGTGGCTTGATGAGTGTGACCGCCCCAAGGGCGGGTGTCCTTGCTGAGAGTATCTGGCCTCGGCTTTAGAACTGTCAGCTCTTATCCACTACATCTTGGTATTGAATGTAGCGTTTCACCGCTGCCAGTTCAAAGCCGACCGTTGATACCGCATAGCCCCTTGCCCAAAAGGACTCATCGCTGAAATGGCGCTGTTTGCCTTTGAACTGTCGGGCCATCGCAATGGCACTCTTGCCTTTCAGAAACCCGATGATCGATGCCTCCGAATATT
>CAZLYS010000017.1:0-14252 GCA_964563415.1 uncultured Halomicronema sp. | reverse complement strand
CTCACCCACAACCTGCACGGGCTCTACCTCGACCCGCGAGCGGTGCAGATTGCAGCGGCGGCCCTGTATCTGAAAGCCAAAGCTCTGTGCCCCCAGGCAGAGCTGACGGTGCTGAACCTGGTGGCCTCGAACCTGAACCTGGCGGCCCTGCCGGAAGACGACCCCGCCCTGGTGGAACTGCGCCAGGAGGTGACCGCCTCCACAGGCATTCCGGAGGAGCTGACAAACCAGATTGTGCAGGGGCTGAAGGGGGCCGATGCCTGGGGCAGTCTGCTGAAGGTGGATGACGAGGTGGATCGGGCGATCGCTGAGTATGAGCGGCAGTTATACAAACAGGGAGAATTGTTTGCCGTTGTCTCTGAAGGTGCAAGGGATCAAGGAACTGTTGATGAGAACGCACTTGCCCCAAAGGAGGACAAAACCACCCGCGACATCCTCATCGCCAAGCTCGAACGCTTTCTCACCCTGCGCACCCGTGGCGATGACCTGGGCCTGCGCCTGCGGGGCGAACAGCTTGCCGCTGGGGTGCGGTTTCTGCGGTTGGTGCGGGAGGGTGCCTATGACCTGGTGATTGGCAACCCGCCATACCAGGGCACCAGCAAAATGAAGGATGCTAAGTATGTGGCGCAGCACTACAAGCGAGCCAAGGCAGATCTGTATGCGGCATTTTTGCAGCGGGGGCTGGAACTGGCAAAACCAGGCGGACTCTCGGCCCTGCTTACGATGCGGAACTGGATGTTTATTAGCCAGTATTCCGACATTCGAGAATTTTTGATTGAAACTTACGATTTACGAGCAATCGGAGATTTAGATCAAGCAGCTTTTGAATTTGTCACGAATTCAGAAGTACTTGCAGTTGTGATGAGTATCTTTGCAAACAAAGCTCCAACTGAGAAAGCAAGCATCGCTGTACGTTGGACCCAGATGGAAGAGATGGTCTACAACACTGGACGTACTCAACGGAAAATTGCTGCATTCTTAGCACAGGCAAAGCGATATGAGTTTCAGACTCAGCGCTTCGATGTCGTCAAAGAAAAGCCCGTTATCTATTGGTGGGATAGAGAGTTTCTGAGAAAATATGCCGAGACTCCAAAAATGGAGGATGAAACAGATGTCCGAGTGGGCATGCAAACCTCCAATAATGTCCGTTTTATTCGTGTTCCCTGGGAGATACGGCAAGATAACATCCTTATGAAAAAGCTCTCCGTTCAACACTCAGTAAAGGATGCTTATTCGAAAAAGTGGATTCCTTATATCAAAGGAGGAGTAGGAAGAAAGTGGTTCGAGTCAATTCAACACGTTGTCTCTTGGAACCCTAATGGTTTGGAGGTGAAAACTTTTGCTGACCACATATTCACCAGTTTCACAGGCAGAATCTATAATGAGAGATATTACTTTCTACCACTAATAGCCTTTACGAAAATTGGCAACTCATTTGCTGCAAGAGCTAATAGATATCGCAGTATTTTTGATATTGCTGGCTCTTCGGTTTTTCCCTTAGATATTCGAAATTCCTGTTGTTTGATGAATAGCACTTTGGCTCAGTCTGTTTTGAGTGCTCTGAATCCTACTGTCAATTATCAAGCTGGTGATGTTAGACGCCTTCCCCTCTTCCCCATCGAATCCGCCGCCGAAATCTTCGCCAACCTTGATCGTGCCTTCACTGAACACGAAGCCGCCCGCGAAACCTCCGTCGAATTCCAACAACCCGGCCCCTCCTGCTGGGCCTACGCCCAAACCTGGGCACAAAAAGCCGTAGACCGTCCCCCAGGTGTCCCCCTCCCCGACTGGCAACCCCAATACGACCAGCCCCCCGCCGTCAATTGGGTGTCTTATGCAGTGGGGCGAGCGTTGGGCAGGTTTCCATTAAACTCATCCACCTATCCACCCTGCGACTCCGCTCAGGGCGAGCCCATCCACCCATCCATCCCCACTCTCCCCCACGGCATCCTCTACCTCTCTGCCTACAGCGGCGATCGCCCTGACAGCAAAGATACTCTCCCCCATCCCGCCTGCGAGCCCCTGCAAACCGCCTGGGCCGAACATGGTAGTGCGATCGCCCCCGGCAAAACCCTGCGCGACTGGCTGCGGCTCAACTTCTTCAAAGACGTTCACGTCAGCATGTACGAGCAGCGGCCCATCTACTTCCCCCTCTCCTCCGAGAAAAAGAACTTCGTCGCCTTCATCGCCATCCATCGCTGGCAAGACACCACCCTCACCGACCTCCTGGCCGAATACCTCGTGCCCGAACAAGCCCAGCTCGATGGCGAAATTGCCGACCTGCTCGGCACCAAAAGCCAGGGCGACGCCAAAGCCCAGGCCAGCGCCGAAAAGCGCTACACCGAGCTGATGCAGCTCAAAACCGAACTCGACAGCTTCATCCAGCTCGTGCGCCAATGCGCCGAAGTCGGCCCACCCCCCGCCAAAACCAGCGACCCCCAACCCGAAGTCGCCGCCAAATACCGCATGGACCTCGACGACGGCGTCATGATCAACAGCGCCGCCCTCTGGCCCCTCCTTGACCCCCAGTGGAACAAACCCAAGAAGTGGTGGTCAGAACTCTGCACCGCCAAAGGCCGCAAAGACTACGACTGGGCACACCTCGCCGCCCGCTACTTCCCCCAACGAGTCGATGCTAAATGCCAGAGCGATCCCTCCCTCGCCATCGCCCACGGTGTTTTTTGGAAATATCACCCCGCCAAAGCCTACGAATGGGAACTCCGCCTCCAAGACGAAATCGGCCCCGACTTCACCATCGATGAGGCCAACTCCGACACCCTGCGCCAGCAGTTCGAGACTGCCCACCCCAAAACCGTCGCCGAACTACGGGAGAAAGAAGAGAAACGGCGGGAGCGAAAATATAAGAAACGGGCCGAAGACCAGCTATCCCTGAAGGTATGACCATGATTACCGAACAACAGCTCCTCGAAACCTGGCGACAATTGTCCCAAAACATGCAGCAAGAAGTCCTCGACTTTGCTCAGTTCCTCGCCGAGCGGCGGCGCTCCAAACCTCTGGAAATTCAAGAAACATCGCCCCCAAAGTCAGGCTTAGCCAGTTTGGTTGGCGCTGCCCCCGGTAGTTTCGAGAGTCCTGAAGCCGCCGACGCTTTTATCCGCCAGGAGCGCGATGCATGGGACTCTTAGAGGCCATTCAGGGCAACATCTGCTACCTGGACACCAACATCTGGATCTATGCGCTAGAAGGGTTCCCCGCCTATGCACCCGCCCTCACCGAACTATTGACGCAGATTGATCAGGGCAACTTGCAAGGCATCACCAGCGAACTCACCTTGGCAGAGACACTGGTGCGACCTCTTCAACTAGGCAACCAGCAACAGCAGCTCATGTATCAGCAGGCGATCGCTAATGCCCCTCATCTGTCCATCATTCCGGTCAGGCGTGATCTGCTGATCCAAGCCGCCAAACTCAGGGCCACCACAAAACTCAAATTGCCCGATGCCATCCATGCCGCAACCGCCCTGGCCAACCACTGCACTTCCTTCCTGACCAATGACCCACAGTTCAAAACCGTTCCGGAGCTAACGGTCATCTTGCTTTCAGAGGTAGCATGACAACCGAACAACAGCTTCTCGAAATCTGGCGACAGTTGCCCCCAACCATGCAGCAAGAAGTGCTCGACTTCACCCAGTTCTTAACCGAGCGACATAGACCTGAACCGACCCAAATGTAACCACTCGCCCGCCCTTCTGCTTTAGGCGATCGCCTACAGGCCATTCGCGACCAAATCATTGAGTCCGGCATGCCTCCTGCTCACCCGCGAAGAAGTCGAGCAAGAAGTCCGCGATCGATGGAGAGGTCATTCTTAATGACCGTGATTCGAACGTTTCTTAATGCCGGGGCGGCTCGGGGTACTGGCGAAGATGTCGATAAGACTCTGCAACTCCTCAAAGATCGCGATCGTGAATTCGCCGCCAGTCAATATTCGCATCGCTGAAGCGCTTGTTAACGGTCATCTTGCTATCAAAAGTCATGCAGGCCTGAGTCGTTATCTAGCTGTGAGATCTGGGTAAAGGCGAGAAGAGGGGCGATTATCAATGCCACTCATCCCTGTATCAATGTCGCCCTATCTATGATTGAGGGAAAACTAATTGATAGAAATTACACGTTAGCAGATTCCCTTCAAAATCCTTTAGGAGTGCTACATGGCATCTTTGAATATGGCTCTGGACATAACTTCTAGCCTTGCAAATGTGGAAGGAATTTTTGTTCAGCGTCCAATTTTTCATACCATTTTTACTCTTATTAACAGTAGCGCTGTGCTAGCTTTAACCAAGGAACTAGGTAAACCACTGAAGGAGGCATTGCAAGATATTGCTAAGCAAGATTTAG
Source organism: uncultured Halomicronema sp. (assembly GCA_964563415.1). GTDB lineage: Bacteria > Cyanobacteriota > Cyanobacteriia > Phormidesmidales > Phormidesmidaceae > Halomicronema. The sequence continues at coordinate 9,900 of CAZLYS010000017.1, read as the reverse complement.
TTACCTACATACAAACTATGCAAAGGCTACGATCTGGCGAGGCATTAAAAGAACTTGAGGAATATGAAGAGGCCATTGAAGTCTTCAAAGAAGTTATTAAGATTCAGCCTAGAAACCATAAAGCTTGGCTGTTAAGAAGTATCTGTCTTTTACTTTTAGGCGAACTAGAGCGGGCTGATCGTTCTTTCGATCGAACATTAGAGAAGAAACAGATTTTCGAGCCCTACTACTACAAATCGTTAATAGCTTTGTTGCAAGATCGTGCAGAAGATGCATTGCGGGATATAGATAATGCTCTTGCTTTCAACGACTGTCGAATTTCTGAAGTGTGGCACGATCGTGCCCGCATTTTAGAAAAACTAAATCGTTTTGAAGAGGCCAGTGATGCATATGATAAAGCAATTAGACTTGAGCCCAATAATCATGCTGCCAAGATAAATCGTTCTCTTCTACATACAATTGAATATAAAACCACAGAAGATTTTATCGAAAAAGCCAGTGTTCTATTAATACGTAAAAGCTTCGAAGATGGTATTGCCTATATTGACAGAGCGATCGAGAAATCTCCAGCCAGCTTTGAAGCGTGGAGATTAAGAGGTCATCTAGAACGTTCCAGCAAGAATTATCTTGCTGCGGTTCAAGCTTACAAAAAAGCCATTGACATCCAGGAAAAGTCAGCAGAATCTTTCCATGGCTTAGGGGTTTCCCTATTCAAAATCAAAAAGTTTCAGTCGTCCAGTAAAGCGCTAATGAGAGCTTTAGAACTGGGACATGACGAAAAAGAAATTTGGCTTTATTACGGTCTATGCAAATATAATCTGAATCACTGTCGTAAGGCACTGCATGGATTTTCTAAAGTCTGTGAAACATGGCCGACCAGTATCATTGGTCATTTGCTGAAAGGTCATACCTTCCGAAAAAGAGGCGACTATGAAAATGCACTTAGAAGCTACCATACAGTACTCAAAAAGCGTCCAGGGCATTTAGAGGCAATTGCCTGCATTGCTAAAATCCACTATTTGAGCGATGAGTTAGATGAAGCTCTCAATTTTTACGAGCAAGTGCAGGAGATAAATCCTGGCACTTTCTATTATTGTCAAATGGTAAATACTCTTGAACGAGAAATTCAGCGTCGTAGAGAAGAAAAACTTCGGGAAGAAGAAGCAAGATGGGAAGAAGAATGTCGTGAAAGGAGAAGACAGGAGCGGGAACGTCAGGCTGAACTTCGTGAGGCTAGAAGAATACAGCGCCAACGGGAACCGAGGCGTAAATGGCTTGGGATCTTTTGATTATGTCGTTATTATCTAACTCTCCCCGAGATTTCTCTACAAATACAAAAACGTTTATGAATACGACTACATTAATTTGACTGAGTGATCACCCCCATGCCAGTCCTCGGCCCAGTCACCACCGTCCTCGAAATCGAAGTCAAACAATGGCTTCGCAACTACGGCATCGTCGTTTGGCTCGACAAAGACGGCTCCTACACTGCCTATGTAGATACCCTGGTCAATCGCCACGCCCAGCAAGACTTCTTCGCCCCCGTCATCCCCTTTCGCGGCAGCTACCTCGACCTCCTCTTCGCCCTCGCGCCCTACGGCGACAAAGTAGATTCGGAACCCTTGCTCATCCACATGCCGGGGCACACCGAACAAACCATCCGCAAAACCCCTTTGCTAGAGCTTTACCACGCGGGTAAACGCTACCGCCGCGCCCTTGATACCCTGGTGCGCGAAGCCGCCACGGGTAAACTTCCTCCTGACGATATCGATACTTACCTGAGCGATGGCATTGCTGGCCTGGAATCCGCCGATCGCTGGCTCACCGCCGCCCTCACCGCCCCCACCGACGACATCGATCACTACTTGAGTGGCCTGAACCCCGAATGGATTCTCGATGGACTGCTCGGCGTCGAACCCACCTTTCGCACCAAACTCGATTCCGAGGCTTGCTACCCCGTCCTGCTCAACTACCTGTATCGACAGACCGGACTGGACGATCGCTTCCGCCAGTTCTACCTGAGCGACAGCCCCCTCACCTTCCCAGCCATTGGGGAACTCCTCGCCGCCTGGCTTATGTGCGTCGAGTACGTCAACGACCTCACCCGCCTACCCCATCTAGACGCCCTTAAACCCCTGAAGCAGATTTCTGCGCCCCTTCTGAAAACCTGCCAGACGCTGATTCATTACCTGCGAGATCGCCACCCCGACATCTACATCGACAAAGCCCATATCGTCGCCGCTGCATTGCAGGAAGAATTTGACGCGATGCGCCCCGAAGACCTGGGTAAAATCGATACCTTCCGGGAAGAAGAAGCCGTCATTCTCGAAAGCGCGATCGCGGCACTCCAGGCCGGACAGTGGCAAAAAGCCCATGACTGGGCCACCGTCCGCAGCCAGAGTCAGTCCTTTTGGTTGCAGCGCGATCGTCAGCGCAAGGTCGTCTGGTCCCTGGTAGAAGCTGCCGCTAACCTGGGCTGCTTAATCACCGACACCCCCACCACGTTGCAAACCGCCTACACCCTCCGCGATGCCCTGGAGCTCTACACCCAATCCGGCTCTCAGGTGGATAATGCTCACCGCCATCTAGAACAAAAGCGCTTAAAAGAATTCGATACCACCCTGCCTCATTTCACCTCCCTACAAGAAGCGCTGGATGCGTTGCGAGTGGTGTATCGTCAATGGGCCGATTCCCTAGCCGAGTCCTTTGCGTACCTCTGCGAACGAGAAGGCTTTCTTCCGGAATCAGACCTGCAGCAGCGCACCCTTTACGACCAGGTTGTCCATCCCCTCACCCAAGGGAGAGGCAAAGTCGCCGTTTTCCTCATTGATGCCTTTCGCTACGAAATGGCCGCCGAACTCCTGCCCCAGTTTGAAGGGGCCGGTACGCAGGTCAGCCTGAAGGGGCGTTTCGCGGAACTCCCCACCCTCACTGCTGTCGGCATGAACGTTCTGGCTCCCGTCAGTCAGGGCGGCAAGCTCACCCTAGCTGGAAGCAGCAGCTTTAATGGCTTTAAGACGGGGGAATACACGGTCAAGCAGCCCAAAGACCGGGCTCGGGCGATGGGCGAACGCAGCGTCGATAATGTTGCCACCGGACGCACCGGCACCCTACTCCTCTCCCTGGGGGAGGTGTGTGCTCGTTCCACTAATGAGTTGAAGCGATCGCTTAATCAGACCCAACTCCTCATCGTCCACAGCAAAGAAATTGACGATGCGGGAGAGGCCGAGGTCGGTTTGGCCTCCTTTGAAACCTGGCTGAGCCAAATTCGCGCTGCCTGGAAACACCTTAAGAGCATCGGCGTGCAGCATTTTGTCCTCACCGCTGACCACGGCTTCCTCTTGCTGAGCGATCCCAGCCAATCACCTGCCCCCTACGGTAGGACAACTGATCCTAAACGCCGCCATGTTCTGGTGGATCAATATGTGCAGGAGGAGGGGACAGTTACCGTCTCCTTGGCTTCCCTAAACTATGAGGGGCGATCAGGCTACCTGCTGTTCCGCCGCGACACCGCCGTTTTCGATACCGGCAAAAACAGCACCTTCGTTCACGGGGGCAACAGCCTGCAAGAGCGGGTCATTCCAGTGCTGACCCTCTCCCACCGTCACCAGGGCAGCACCATCGCCGCCCAATATATCGTGGAGGTCGAAGCCCTCTCTCCGGTTGTCGGCTTAAATCGCCTGCGGCTCCGCCTCCAATCCGCTCCTGACTCCCAAGGAGTTTTGCAATTTGAGGGGGCCAGTCAGGTCAATCTGGCCCTACGGGTGCCCCAGCGAAACGACATCACCATACTCGTGAAAGACGTGGCGGGAGCCACTGTGAATAACCAGGTGATTCAGCTCAAGAAAGATCAAGATTGGGCCGAGGTCTTCTTTGATCTGAATGGACCAACGGATGAGCGGGTCAAAGTTGAGGTCTTTCACCCAGACGGCATCGAACAGGTTACCCCGGCTAGTCCCAGCAGCTTTTTCAATGTCTCTGGACGATCCCCAGCCGAGGCTTCCCCCACCACTTCCGCTGAGTCCACTCCAGACACCGACACCAGTGCTGACACCTGGGAAGTGGCGATTGAGAATGAAGGAGCCCGCCAAATCTTTGTCCACATTCAGCGCCACGGTTCCATTACCGAAACTGAGATCATTCAAATGCTGGGCACCCCGCGTCAGGCGCGGCGATTTGCCCGCGATTTAGAGACCTTCCTGAGCCGGGTACCCTTTACCGTCAGGGTAGAATCGACCGGATCAGGCAAACGCTACGTTAAAGACTACTAGAGTGGCCAAGCCAGCAGAGCACTCAATTTGAGAGAGCACCATGGGGATTAGCGCACGAGACATTGAGCACATTTTTGAACGGCTGCGATCGGGCGTTGTTCCAGAGCGCGGTCTAGAGGCGTTTGCGGTGGGCATTGACACTCAGCGCAACGAAATCCACCGCCAACTCGGCATGGCTGCCGATGGTGAAGGGGTCTTCAAGTTTCTCCGGGGTGGCTACGGCTGCGGCAAAACCTTTATGTCGCGCCTCGCGATTCTCGATGCTCAGGCCAAAGGCTTTTCCACCAGTTTCGTCGTTGTCTCCGATAACGATCTTCACTTCTACAAGTTTGACGATGTCTACCGCAAAGTAGTGCAGGAACTCGGCACCAGCTCCTGTCCCCGAGGTGCCCTGAGTGACATCATCGATCGCTGGATTGCCCGCGTTGAAGATGGCCTCATCGACTCCGGCCATGATGAAGACAGCGACGACTTTGATGCCCAAGTCAAAGAGCGTATGGAAGAAGATCTGGCTTCCATGACGGGTGGCAAAGCGCCTGAAGATATGGCCAGGGTGTTGCGAGCCATCTTTGAGCTGAAGCAGCAGGGCAATCTCGCCGAAGCCAGTGCGCTCATTTCCTGGCTATCAGGCAGTGAGAATGTGGCTGCCAATGCCAAGAAAGCCGCTGGCATCAAAGGCGATATCGGCAGCCGTGAGGCTCTCGACTATCTCCAGGGCATTTTGGAAATCGTCAAAGCTGCCGGATACAAGGGCTTAGTTATCGTCATTGATGAGGCCGAAACCATTCTGCGGATGCGGCGTGACATTCGCGGCAAGTCCCTCAACGGCATTCGTCAGATCTGCGATGCCGCCGATCGCTACCGGGGCCTGCTGTGGATTTTCACCGGCACCCCCGAATTCTTCGACACCCAGCGGGGCGTAGCGGGACTGGCTCCCCTCCACGATCGCGTAGCGTTCAAATCGATGGGCGGGTTCTCCAATCCCAAGCAACCCCAGCTAGAACTGAAACCGTTCGATGCTGGCCGCTTGAAAGAAGTGGCCGTCAAGCTGCGAGAACTGTACCCAGCAGAACATGCCAGCCAAATCGCTAGCAAAGTGACCAATCCCTTCATCGAACAGCTGGTGCAGGAGGTCACTACCGGATTTCGAGGCGATGTGGGAGTGGTGCCCCGACAGTTTCTGCGCCAGTTCGTGGATGTGTTGGACCTCACCGAGGCTAATCCTGAGTTCGATCCGATGACCGCTGCTGGATTTGAGCCAAAAGCCCTCACCGACGACGAAGCACGCCGGCAAGCAGGACAGCCCCTCTACGAAGAAGACCCAGAAGACATTGAAGGCTATGCTGCCGTTGAGTTTTAACCATGACCTCCGCCTTTGCCCGATTCTCTCCCCGCTTGCAAGAAGCGATTGTCTCGCGTCTGGGCTGGACCTCTCTACGTCCAGTGCAGGAACTCGCCAGTCATGCTCTGCTCGATGGTCAGAATGCTGTGATCCTGGCTCCCACGGCCGGTGGAAAAACGGAAGCCTCGATGTTTCCCTTGCTGTCGATACTGATGGAGAAAGAACCGCAAGGCGTTGGTCTAATTTACATCGCGCCCATCAAAGCCCTGCTCAATAATCAGGCAGAGCGGCTGGGGATGTACACCGAGATGGTGGGCTTACGCCGATTCCTCTGGCATGGGGATGTCAAAGACTCAGACAAGCGCAAGTTCATTAAAGAACCAGCTGCCGTGCTGATGACTACGCCGGAATCCCTGGAGGTGATGCTGCTCTCTGCCCGTGTCCCCCACGCCAAACTATTTGGAGACCTACGGGCAGTGGTCATTGATGAAATCCACGCCCTAGCTGGTAGCGATCGCGGCACTCATCTCCTCTCCGTGCTAGAGCGCATTGCCCGTCACACGCCCAACGACATTCAGCGCATTGGCCTCAGCGCCACTGTCGGCAATCCCGAAGAAATTCTCACCTGGCTGCAAGGCACCTCCAAAAGAGCAGGCTCTGTGATCGATCCTCCCAAGCAACCCGCGCCTAAGGATCTCCGGGTTTATTTGCGGGATACGACGATGGCGATCGCTCAGGATGCCAGTCGCAAAGCCGCAGGTAAAAAAAGTCTCTTTTTCTGCGAAAGTCGCTCCCTGGCTGAAGACATCGCTGAACGGCTCCGCAACCGGGGCACCGACGTCTTTGTCCACCATAGCTCCGTCTCCCTGGAAGAACGCGATACTGCCGAAGCTCGCTTTCATCAGGGCACGAACGCCAGCATTGTTTGTACTTCGACCTTGGAATTGGGTATCGACGTGGGCGACTTGGATTTGGTGTTTCAGGCCAATGCCCCCTCGACCGTCTCCTCCTTTCTCCAGCGGCTCGGACGTACTGGACGACGAACCGGACAGCGAGCCAATACCACTTTCTTCTGTGAGGAGCTGGAACCCGCATTGCAGGCGATCGCCATTATTGAGCTAGCCCGCAAAGGCTGGGTCGAACCCGTGCGGGTCAACTCTCGCGCCTGGCCCGTGATGGTGCATCAGCTTCTTGCCCTCACCCTCCAGTTTGGCGCTATCAGCCCTGAACGCTGTTGGGAGCAGCTATCGGTCGTCCCTGATTTTTCGGGCATCACGCCTGATGAGTTCGATACGCTCATCGCTCACATGCTGTGGGAGGGCTACCTGTTTGAAGCCGGTGGTCTACTCTCCATGGGTGATAAAGCTGAACGGGTCTTTGGTCGCAAAAACTTCATGGAGCTATACGCCGTCTTCAGCAGTCCTGTACTCTACAAGGTCAAAACCAAAGCAGGCTACGTCATTGGTTCTTTGGAGCAGGCGTTTGTAGACAAACTGGTGGAGGAGATGAGTTCCTTTCTCCTGGGTGGCCGTGCCTGGACCGTGCAGCACATCAACCACAGCGATCGCACCATCCAAGTAAGTCCTGCTCCCCGAGGCAAAAAGCCCACCTGGGGCGGCTTCGTCCCCCAACTCCTGAGCTATGAAATTTGCCAGCAGATCGCAGCCATCCTCATAGATGACCAGCTAATCCCTTACATCGACGAGCACACCCAAACCGCCCTCGACGCGACCCGAGCCGAGTTAGGCGCTGAACTGCGAAAGGCGAAAGGGCAGTACATCCAATATGAGAGCAATCGTGCCCTCTGGTGGACTTTTGCGGGAGGGCAAATCAACCACACGTTGAAGTACGGCCTACAGTATGGTCACGACTGGAAAATCGTCGCTGACAACTTCCGCCTCAAAATCGAAGGCGACAGCGTCGGCCCAGCCACTATCGGCCTTTCGTTGCGGGAAATGCAGACTCAAGAGTTCTGGGAGTGTCCCGCAGTTCAAGGCTTTATTCTGTCAGAGTTGCCCGAATACCGCTTGAGCAAGTTCCAGCAGGTATTGCCAGATTTGTTTGCGATCGAAATGGTAAAAAACTATTTACTGGATTCGTCAATAGCTCAGACTCACTTGCAAAGGGAGGCATTTATCTAAAATTGTGCTTTCACTCTCAGAGCAAATGCATACCCGAATGACGAAGAATGCTCAGGCTAAGCCATTGAATCAAAATCCTCATAAGTGAATCCAGGGAAAACACACACCCTGAGAATCAAACTAGGAGTCGAAGCCTTCCTGTCATCATCTCGGTGCTTGAATCATGGCCTTTTCTTCGCTGGTAAACGGCCCAGCATTATAATTATTCTTGGCCTGACAAGTTATCCAAATATACTCCTGGGAAAAACGGCTGCACCTCTCTGAGGGTGATTTCGCCCCCAAAGACTGCCGCCACGTAAGCATCATTTAATCTGGCTGGGGAAGGCTCACTCGGGTCAACACATTGCTGACCTGGGGGCAGATCAGCTGGGGGAATTCGTTGTTCGGTGACACCAACACCCCCCTCTCGCAGAATCCGGGTGCCCGCAGTGTTGAAAATTTCTAAGAAGGTTGTGTTATCGCAGACATCGTAGCGAGCAAAGTACCGAACTGATTGATTGTTGCGCACGCCAGTAGCCGCATAACTGACCGCCTCTTCAAAGGGAGGAGCCGGGCTCACTAGGGCGGCACTTTGCCCATTCACTTCTGAAAAATTACCCAGTCGGTTAAAGACGCTCATTAGCCGCTGACCGCCTCGATTAAACACACGGACTGAATAAGTTTGAGTTTCGAAAAACATGACTGTATCCTGTTCAGCCTGGCCTTGACCCACCCCCGGCGGCACGTTGAAGACTTCTACGATTTCCGCGTCTTCGATTCGAACAATGTTATCCGTCCCTTCAAGAATGAGTAGACGCGCAAAACCTCCGGCCGGATCCTGAGGTCTATCAAAAACTTGAGACGCATACTCTACTTGAGCCCCATTGTAAGTTCCAAAACTGACATATGCGTCTTGACCAGAAATCGTTCTCAATGACGCAGCTTGATTATCGACTCGAAATATCTGTTGAAAACTATCAAAGACATTCATGCGCAAGCCTTCGCAGCTCTGAAATATCCTCACACTAAACTCACCTGTGTCATATAAAAGCAACGTCGGCCCCAGTGCATCATTTCTACTGGAATCTAGACGGCAGACTATAGTTGATAATGAGTTTTGAATCCCCTCTTCGTTAAAAAAATAAATTATTGGCAGACTAAAAGCAAATAGGACAATACCCACTCCAAGATACAGCCTGCGCCTTGAATATTGATTATATTCTCGAAAAATAGGGACAATTTCCTCAGGGACTTCTACCGCCAGCCTAGGATTTCGTAACATGAAATTTAGGAATATATGCTCCTTAAATACAGACTGTTCTGGTGCTCTCCTTGAGATCAGTCTAAATAAGGGTTTCGCTAGATTAGGAAGAAATCCTTGGCACTGTTTAGCTATTTCTAGCTTGTCAAAGTCAACTGAACCTTTGGCTGCTGTTACCAGAAGTCTTTGAAAGGCGGCCCTGATTTCTGACTCTCTTTGAGGGCTTAATGAGGCTATTAAATATTTTCTAAACCAATCAGGCATGTATCCATATCGATACCATGGCAATCTAGCTAGATCAAGAAAAGAGCATTTTTCAATCAACGAGCATCCATTTTGAGATGTTAATACATTACCTAAATAAAGAGTGATATTCCATCGTAATGCTGGAAAAATGGCGCAAGCTGCCAACCAATAGAAGCCTTCTTCGCCAAGATAGCTTTTCAAGCCAATAATCAATTCCTTCGCTTGTTCAAGAGTCGGTGAATTGCGTTCTAGCCAGCGTTTCGGCCGTATCTTCAACATCATTGGCATAGCCACAGAGCCGACCTCTCGTCCTGTATAAATAGCACTCCCCTCTTGCATAACTTGCCCTAATACTTGGATGCCCGTTTCGGTCATCGGCAACAAAATAAAGCTTTGCGCGACCCAAAAATCCTCTCCGCTCCAACTCTCTAGCGGCTTAGGCGTAATAACGACTGATTTTTTCCATCTGAGTAGGGTGGCAGACCAACCGTTGAGTTGAGCAGTTTGAGCATCAGTAAAAACCTCAGCATCAGCAAATATAACCAGTCGATAATGCTGATATTTGAAACTGAGTTCCTGAAGAGTTTGAAATGGTTTGTCTTTTTTCTGAGGAAAACATACTCTCGGATCCGCATCAAAAAAGAACACCTCAACATAGAC
>CAZLYS010000016.1:0-14350 GCA_964563415.1 uncultured Halomicronema sp. | reverse complement strand
AATCAAGAGTCGATAAAGGCGAGGCGGCAGAATTTAGATTTCAGTTAACCGCCATCCTCACACGCTTCTACTCACCTACCTCACTCGACTCTGCACCCCAGATTTCTTCTAGGCGCTGATCACGACCGCAGGCATACCGATAAACCTTGTACCGCACTGGGTGGGTTTTGTAGTAGTTCTGGTGGTAATCCTCTGCTGGGTAAAACTCTGAAGCAGCAAGGACTTCCGTCGCAATTTTCTGGTTGAACTTTTCAGCGGTTTTTAGTGATTGCTTTGACGCTTCAGCTGCGGTTGCTTGCTGCTCATTTCGATAAAAGATGGCGGAGCGATACTGGCTCCCTTTGTCACAAAACTGGCCGCGATTATCCACGGGGTCAACATTGCGCCAGAACACCTCTAGCAGTTGGTCATAGCTAACTTGAGCCGGATCATAGGTGACTTGCACTGCTTCGACATGGCCGGTGCCACCGCTAGACACTTGCATATAGCTAGGATTGGCTACCCGACCGCCGGTATAGCCTGACATCGTATCGAGTACCCCTGGCAGTTCGTCAAAGGGTTTTTCCATACACCAAAAGCAGCCGCCCGCAAAGATGGCGGTTTCGGTTTCAGCTGGGGCGATCGCATCCTCGGTCGACACTGCCTGCTCAGAGATATTATTGGCCGCACACGCTGGAGCCGCAAAGCTCAACGCAAAAGTCAAAACACAGACAATTAAACTGATCCAGCGGCGTTTCATCATCACTGCAAAAACTCACCTGTTAAACCATGACATATTTCTTCATGAATAGACATTGAGATAGGAAATAGGGTTGGCAGAGTGTAGATCGGGTGAGGGATTTGGGGTCTGGGAATTGGGTGGTTGAGAATATCTCGATTGAGAGTCAGGTCACATAGCGGCATGCAGTCGAGTCAAGCACACACTGTTCCCGACTCCCTATTTCCTGTTGCCTTCAAGCAAACGAACTGTACTTGACCAAACTGCACAGGGCTACAGTCATGTGGCAATCAAGAGTTGAGGACAGCTCGCACGGCTTGTTGCTGGTCGCGTCGGGTAATCCAGCGGTGGTAGGTGCGGTTGTGAATCGCGACAGAATGTCCCATCATGCGCGCAGCAACGGTATCGGGCACCCCTAGCAGGATTGTGCGTACAGCCCAAGCATGACGCAGATCGTAGGGCGCAAATGGAATGTCATACCGTCGGAACTGCAGGGTCACCTGCTGGCCAATCCTTTGAAGCGTGGTCTGCTGCAGATTGGTCTCAATTTCTGGCAAACAGACTGCTCTCAGGTCAAATTCCGCTATCCACTGGGGTGGAAAAGGCCAGACGTCGTGGGCTCCTGTTTTAGTAGAGTCGAGCACTTCGATCGCTGCTTCTGGATCACCGCTTTGTAAGGCTTTATAGTCACAAAAAAAGACTTCGTGATTGCGCAAACCATAAACTGCCATCATGCCGTAGACGTATTGCCATGCCGGATTCGGAATCTGGTGGAAGCATTCAACAATTTGCTCATCGGTGGGCAACTCTCGCCTTTGCGTGCGGCTGCTACCGTACTTGCCCCATAGTGTCTTCAAATCTAGGGGAAGCTCTAACGCTAGAAATGCTGCAAAGGCATCCATTGCGGTGCAGCAGACCTGCCGACTGCGAGAATTGGCGCGCGTCTCTTTGACCGTGGCGACGATCGCCTCTGGCAAGCTCAAACTAGAGCGGCGATCACTCAAAGCTTGTAGTTTCCGAAAATAAGGAGCATACGCTTTGTTCCAAGTCGCCTGTACCGAAGCAGGATGCTTGTCTGGGTCAGCTTGCCCTTCCGTAATGTAGTGCTGCTCAAACGCGGCGATTTTGTCCGCCAGTTCATCTGAACCGAGTACTGGCCCTGACTGCACCAAATACTGTCGCCAGTCAAAGGTCCCTTCAATGAGTTTGGCGGCGATGACTTTGGCCTCTTGTTCAGCTTGTTTGAGGGCGACCTTATTAGCTGGCAGTTTGAGGGGAAGGCGCTGCTGATAAGGTCGGGTGCGATCGCTGCCCGGACGTGGCGGTAGCGTGCCTCGTAGCGCCAGGGTATCGCCCCGGCGTTCGACCTTAAGACCGAGGCGAGCCGCTTTGAGGCGAGTGTTGACCTTATCAAGGTGAGTATCGAGCGGATGAGTCATACCCCAATGCCATTAGCCATCAACCCAAGGACTAAACGGGAGACCTTGAAACTGTAGAATAAACGGTGCGAATGTCGCGGTTTTCAAGTATCAAACGCAATTAAGCATAGGAGATAAATTCATCATGGGCGGCGAAATTTTTAGTACATCCATCCTACTCTTCGTTCTGACGCTTGGGGGATTAGGCTTAGGCTTTCTCATGCTGCGGCTGCAGGGGGGCGAAGAGTAAGATTTGCCAAAACCCCAGGGGCAATCGATGAGACACCTGGGGTTGATCTGGTATGGTTAAAGAACGTAAACTTTTGTTTCTAATTTCTCATGAAACTTTTGGTCGTTGGTGCCACTGGCACGCTGGGCAGACAAATCGTTCGGCGGGCGCTGGATGAAGGGCATGAGGTACAGTGTTTGGTCCGCAGTTTTCAGCGAGGCGCTTTTTTGCGGGAGTGGGGCGCTCAACTGCTGCGGGGTAATCTCTGTGCCCCCAAAACGTTGCCGCCTGCCTTAGAAGGGGTGGATGCGGTAATTGATGCGGCAACGGCTCGTCCTGCTGATGCTATCGACCAAGTAGATTGGGATGGCAAGGTCAACCTGATCAAGGCGGCTAAGGCAGCTGGCATCAGTCGATATATTTTTATCTCCATTCTGGGCGCTGAAAAATACCCTGATGTGCCGCTGATGAACATCAAGCACTGTACTGAGAAGTTTCTGGCTGAGTCAGGGCTTGACTATACGATTCTGCAGCCCTGTGGCTTTCTGCAAGGACTTATTGGCCAGTACGCGATTCCCATTTTGGAAAAGCAGGGGATCTGGGTCATGAATGGCGCAGCGCCCATCGCTTACATGAACACCCAAGATATCGCCCGCTTTGCGATCGCGGCTCTAGAGAACCCCGAAACAGTTAAACGCAGCTTTCCGCTGGCGGGGAGTCGCGCTTGGGACGCTAATGAAATTATTCGCCTGTGTGAACGACTCACCGGGCAAGACGCCCGGGTCTCACGGATGCCTTTAGGGCTACTACGCACGGTCAAAAAGGGGTTGTCCTACTTTCAGTGGGGGTGGAATGTTGCGGATCGACTAGCGTTTACCGAGGTCGTTGTCGGTTCTGATGCGATCACTGCACCTATGGATGAGGTGTATAGCACCTTTCACATCAACCCTGATGAAATCACCACAGTGGAAGAATATCTCGGTGAGTACTTCAGCCGCATCATGAAGAAGTTGAAAGAGCTGGACTACGATCGCGAAAAGGCTAGCAAGAAAAAGCTGCCATTCTAGAAATGGGCAGTTGATAGCGGCAGATGAATGCTTTCTAGCCTTGCCTGAACACCTTAAATGAGAGCGTCCCCCCTCTGCCAGGTCATGAAATCGACTGCTAGTCTGCAGATGCATTTAGTTAACGGGTAACCGCAGATCAGAGTATTAGGCGGGGGGGAGCAAGCCAGAACAACTCGCTACGCCCGATCGCTTCTGCCGCCGCTGGGACTTCCACCCCAATGATTCCAGCCTTCTTAAGCTGCCAGCGATCGCCCCACATACCATGCACCAACTGCTGCGCCCAGCGACTCAGATCCGGTTCATGGCCCACCAGTGCTAGCTGACTGGTGGCATGGGTCGCTTGCCAGTCTGTCAGCCAAGGCAACCAGTCGGCCAAATGCCCGCCGGGAGCCAGCAAAGGCACCGTTTTAGAGGTTGAGGCGAGTTTGGCTTTGAGCAGAATTTGGGTGGTTTGCTGGGCACGCACCAACGGACTTGAGAGGATTAGGTCAGCGCGGCAACCGACTTTGACGATTTGCTGGGCAATGTCTTTGGTGCGCGATCGTCCCTTGTCCGTCAGCGGGCGATCGTCATCATGGTCATAGGTGCCTCGCTCGGCGGCGATGCCATGTCGGATAAAATACAGCTCAGTCTGTGGAGATAAGGCCATCTTCAGGGTTTACCAGCCGCCAAAGCTTTTGCTTGATCTGCATGTCGAAGACTTCCCATTTTAGGCGGTTGTAGTCGCTGTTTTCGTAGAATCCTGACAAAAAGCCAACTGGGATCTCGAAGCCACCTGCTGTGGTGCGCCCACCCCCAAAGAACCGGCCTTCTAAATCTTGGCCAAAGGCTTCTTTGATGAATTCGTCCGGATCTAAGGTGATTTTGCTAGTGCGCAGGGAGCCGATGACCACTTCCCGCTCTTCATCCTCATCGTGGACGATGCCATAGACTACGGCGGTGTGGATGTTCTCTTCTGTCACGAGAAAGTCTGCGGCCTGAGGAATCGCGTCGCGATCGTCGTAGCGGAGGTACCCGACCCCCGCAATGGAAACGTTGTTTTGGGCGGTGCGGTTACGCAGCGATCGCTCAATCACATCCATCACCCGCTTTGATCGAGAGGCCTGCAAAATCGCTGCCAGCAGTTGTGGATCATAAAAATTGCTGAGGTATGCTGCCGCTGCAAAATCGGCTTCTGCTGCATGCATCAGATTGCTAGTGTCAGAACGCAACCCATGCATCAACGCCGTTGCACATTTGACGTGGGTACTATTGCTGCGATCAAGCGTCACCAACTGCTCGCTCTGCAAGTATTGCGTGAGAATGGTTGCCGTTGCTCGGATATGGGGCCGCACATCCATCAGGGTGGCGTCAATGTCTTCTTGCGGCGCATGATGGTCTACCACTAAAAACAGCGATAATTGGGACTCTTCCACCAGACGCGTGAGTTGGGTCGTGGTTCCCTGAGTGTCGAGCAACACGTAAGCCTGATATTTGGCCAAATCAGGCCCGGTTTTGGTCTGAAGGTTCCAACGGCGAGCGGGTAAACCAGATAGGCGGACGAGCGCAATATTTTCTTGGTGACTCAGGGTACCGCCATAGAAGATGTCGCAGTCAATGTTGTACTGCTGGCAAATGAGGCGATAGGCCCAGGCCGACGACAGGGCATCCGGGTCCGGGAAATCTTGAATCAGGACGAGATGGCGATCGCCTGAGCGCTGTGACAGCAAATCACCTAACTGCTCGACAACATCAGCGTTGCTCCGATGGGATGTCGTTGTGATGGTTGGTTTGCTTACCGCACCCGACAATTTTTGAGCAGTACCATTGCCCATTGGGGAAATTACATCTGAAGCGTGGGATTGAGCCAAGTTCGAATCTGTCACAAGTAAGGCCGGGATGTCTAATATCACGATAGCTCTATAGCTTACCCAGCGCACCTTGCTCCTAATTGAAGGACGTTGGGATTATGGCAGGTGGAGGCTGCCATAATCCCGTTGCAACCCGATTCTACGAATGGCAGCTGAGACTCTAGTGGAGCTTTTATCGAAGTGATCTCACATGCTGTTTGGCTAATGCCTAGATGGCTGTCTTGAGGCTACCTTGAGTGTCGTTGATGCCTGGAGCATGAGCCTTCGCAAGAGCAACCTCAGTCCGCTTGATTATCCTTACGGTTAACCGAACGTAAAATCATGTGAATATCCCGACTTCATGTGTTATCTTGACCAAGTGAAAATCAAATAGCGATTCAGCCATAGTTTCAGAGGCTGTGTAGAGAATTTTTACATCATCCAGATTTACGGATCGCAGAGTTAGTGAGTGATGCGTTATGTTCACAAGCTTCTCTGGATGTATGTCTTGATGACCTAGCGATTTCTCAGACGGATTATCTGATTGGTTTGCGATCGTTTTCATGGTGTGTTTTAGGTTTTTTCTGATTTGAATATGAGTGAAACGTTGACCAGCCGCACGGTTGTCCATCCCATGGCGAAGTTTCAAAGACAAGTGCAGTCTTTGGTGAAGCGCAACATTGTGAAGCCAGAAGATAGCCTTTGGAAGATCGCTTTGTTATTTGGGGACGAATGGTCCCATTGGAAGCGTGAGCTAGAAGACTTCGACTTTTCTACCAAAGATCCGATCAGCGATTTGTTGGCGGTTGAGTCTTGGGAAGAAGAGTAAATTTTTCTTTAAGAAGTATAGATTCTTCTCGCTCATTGCCCGAAGCAACATCGGCTGAGCGAGCAAGGATCTAGCTCTTGGTAGTTAGGCGAAGACGACAGTACGGTTGCCATAAACCAGAACACGGTTTTGCAGATGCAGCCTGACGCCTCGTGCTAAGACAATCCGTTCTAAATCTTTACCCTTACGAATCAGGTCTTGCACATCATCGCGGTGGGTAATTCGCACCACATCCTGTTCGATGATGGGGCCAGCATCAAGGTTCTCGGTGACGTAGTGAGCGGTGGCACCAATAATTTTGACGCCACGTTCATGGGCCCGATGGTAGGGCTGGGCACCCATAAAGGCAGGCAAAAAGGAGTGATGAATATTGATGACCTGAGCAAACTGACTGAGGAAGTCGCCACTCAGGATCTGCATATATTTGGCGAGGACCACGAGGTCAATATCGTATTCCTTGAGTAGTGCGAGTTGCTTGGCTTCTTGCTCAGGGCGAATCTCCCGATTCATTGGAACATGGTGAAAGTCGATGCCAAACTGTTCGGCGATGGGCTTGAGAGTCTCATGGTTGCTCATGATAAGGGGAATCTCAGCGGCGAACTCTTTGGCCTGATGCCGCCAGAGGAGGTCAAGCAGGCAGTGGTCTTGACGGCTCACCCAGATGGCTAGGCGCGGCACTGTGTCGGAAAAGCGGAGTTGCCAATCAGCCTGTAGCGGTTGAGCGATCGCATTAAAGGCTGGTCCAATTAGATCTTTCGGCAAGTTAAAGCTATTCAGACTCCACTCAATGCGTGAAAGAAACAGTCCGCTGGCTTCATCACGGTGCTGATCAGCATGAATAATGTTGCCACCGTTGGCATAAATGAAGTTAGCGATTTTGGCCACTAACCCTTGCTGATCGGGGCAAGAAATCAGCAAAGTCGCTGAAGGATACAGGGTAGATTGCGTCATCACAAATATGGCAAAGAGCGGAGTTCAGGGTTCAGAAGCCAGAGTGCAGAGTCTTGACATAAATGCCTGACGGTTGGGATGTCAGCGATCGCAATTATGCTCACCTCTGCTGTGGCAGCTCCCGAGAAACGCCTGATAGCAATCCCAGGATTGACTAGGTCATAGGGTGAGACAGCTTTGGCATCGCCGTTTTCTCTGATTCCTAAGGAGAGGTAGCGTCTTCTTCGTCGGTTGTATCGGAATTTTCTTCATCAGGGTCAGACTCTTCAGAATTTGTTCCTGATTCTTCAATCGCTTCAAGCTCTGGATCAGGGCTGTCATCCAGTGTGGTGTCAGGCTCGTCGCTGGTTGTTGGGTCCGTTTCCAGTATTGCTTGCCATTCGTCTAAGGGGCGATCGACCCCGTTGATAATGTTTTGGGTGACGATCGCTACGTCTACGTCTCCCATATCTTCTAGGAGCGGAAATGCTTCGGGGTCAATCAGTGCGTAGTAATTTTCACCGCTGAAATCGGCATCGCCCAGAATCAGTGTGTGGGTAGTGCCGTCGCCGACGGTGAGGGTCACTGTGGCAAAGGGGTCGTCAAAGCCAAAGTCAGCTTGCTCAGTCGCATCAATAGTGGTGGTTTGTACCAGGCCGTCTGTCACCAGGCGACTGAGGAGAAACGCGATCGCGGCTTCCTCTGCCGGTTGTTCGTCAGGTTCGACCATTTGCCAAAAGTCTTCGTTATCCTTTTCAAAAGCAACGGTTTGGCCAGACGTTTCAATTTGCAAGACCACGACATCCGCTTCGGCAAACTCATACACGGGGGAGGCTTCTGAGTCGCTTTGTTCAGCTGTTGAACCGCCAGGGGCGGACTGGCGAGACTGGGTCAATAACACGACGCCCCCCAACAGTAATGCTGTTGCTACCAAAACTACTGTGCTGCGCTGAAGTTTCATGGTCTTTACCGTCTTCGTAATGCCATCAACAGTGCCAGCACCAACCCTGTTAAGGGCAGCACCAGCAAAGAGAAAATCCCTAAACCCCACGCCTGTTGTCCGGTCATTTGCAGGCGGCGATCGGTCACCGTTTTAGGCCGAATTGACAAGGTGGCATCGGCTTCTTGTCCTAACCAGTTCACCGAGTTGAGAAAGACATCCCCATTTAACTGCTGGTTAAAGGAGCCATCACCGGCAAAAGACGAATTACCAATCACGACTAAGCGCGATTCTGCCGCGCGATCGCTGGGGTTATCAGCCGCGTCGTCGCCGCCCGACTCAGCAACCGATGTCTCCTCCGACTCAGCCGTTGCGTCGTCGACTGCATCAGTCTCGGCTTCGGTTACTTCTATGCGCTCGGTTTCGCGATCAGCATTTTCCTCTGCGGCATCAGGGTCGATGACCTCCTCATCGGCGGATTCGCCGTCCGGTTCCTCGGCAACGGCAGGTGGGGGGTCCTCGGCTTCACGGCTGAGGGCGACGCCAAGCACGTAAGGCCCATCCGGAGGCGCATTGGGATCAAACGTGAGATCGCCTTCGTCAGAGATGGCCTCGGCGCGACTTTCGGGATTGGTCAGTAAGAGCGGGGTCGTGGTGGTACCGGGCAAGTTGCGACTGTCTACCGAACGAGCTAAGGGATAGAACGATCTCCCATCACCAAAGTCCTGAGTGATGGGATGGTTGCCGTAGGTGGTCACGATGGGGGCAGCGGGGCCGAGACCCACAAACTGTCCTGCCCCGGACGTATCCAGCACGAGGCGATCGTCCAAAATCACGCCCCAATCATCGAGCAGTGTGGTGAGCCCGCCGTCAACGCGCGGGTCGAGCAGCAGCAACACCCCACCGCCCCCGGTCAGGTAGTCTGCTAGAGCCTCTACCTCTGCCGGAAAGAAGTCTTGCGCGGGTCCAGCCACGACCACGACGTTGGCATCATTGGGGACGGCCTCGGCTTCTACTAGGTTCAGCGTCTCGACCTGATAATTTTGCGCCACGAGACTTTGCCCCGCTTCTGACAAGCCTGGCTCTGAGCCATCAATAGGGGGTTCCCCATGTCCCTGCACAAAGTAAATATTCAGGGTGAGATCGCTCACAATCCGGGCTAAGGCATTGGTTAGCTCTTGCTCTGACAACGTTTCAGGGGTGCCGAGCGCTTCTGGATTCGCGGTGGTGCCAATGGTTTGCAAAAAGCGGCGATCGTCCCCTACTTCCAGGAACACCATGCCTGCTTGGGTGGCTCCAAAGGCCTCCGCCATGCGGGGATTGGCGAACGGATCGACATATTCAAAGTCGAAGTTGTCGCTCTCTTCCCGATAGCTCTCCAATAGCTGCACATCTTGGGGATTTTGCACCGGGTCAAAAATAACGAGGCGTACCGGCTCGTCTAAACTCTGCATCACCTGTTGAGTGGCTGGCGCCAGGGTGAAAAGCTGAGTTTCCGTTAGGTCATAGCGTCCGGCATTTTGGACCGCGAGCAAGTTCACCAGCCCGAGAATAACCAACACCGCGATCGTGGCGACCACCGCATTAGTACCGCTTTGGGTTGATCGCTGCTGCCAAAAGGCCCCTGCGGTTTGTCCGGTAAAGCTCAACCCCAACAACAGCAACCCAATGCCAAAGATCATCAGGGCGGTCGGCAACAGTTGCCAACCTGACAAACTGCCTGCGACTAAACCCGCAGTGGCACAGGCTAACCCTGGCCAGGTGAGAAATTTCAGCCACTTTGCAGAAAATGCCAACCGTTTCATACTGTCTACGCTGTCTTCATCATGAATGGTCTAGGAATGGCCCGATAGCACTTAGTTCCGCTGAAACCGGAGCGCCTCAATAGACTGAGCCGTGAGAAATAGCCCCAGCAGACTATAAGACAAAAACAGCACCACGCTGCTCGTGTCTAAAACGCCTTGGGTAAAGTCGTTGAAATGTTGCAGCATCGACAAGTGCTCCAGAGAGTCGCCCAGCCAACCGGGAATTGCCCGTGCCAGGGCATCGACAATCCAGAGGAAAATCACTAAGGCGAAGGTCAAGATAGCAGCGACTACCGTGCTGCTGGTAAGGGAAGAGAGAAACATGCCCAGCGAGAGCACACTCGCAGCTAACAAAACCAGCCCCAAATTGCCCACTAGCAAAAGATTGGGGGAAACAGTGGGCTCTGCCGTGCCGAGGGCGATCGCGACACACAGCATCAACGGCAGCACCATGCCGATATAGAACGTGACGACGGCCAACAACTTGCCCAAGGCCACGACCCAGTTCATCACGGGTGAGGTTGCTAACAGTTCCAGCGTCCCCTGTTTGCGCTCCTCGGTATATAACCCCATCGAGAGAATCGGCAGCACAAACATTGAGAGGGAGCCAATCACCCCAAAATAGCCCTGCAAAAATTCGTAGGCGACATCTAACGGCGGCAGCGTCATACCCATTTGCAGCACCTGATCGCGGCGGGTCACTTGCGCCAGCAACCCTTCTGGACTGAACAAGATCACGACTAAGAAAAATCCTCCCAGCAGCCAAAAGATCGCGGCAATCACATAGGCCAGGGGCGAGGCCAGATAACTTTGCAGTTCTCGACGATAAATCGCCAGAACATTGCCAAGCACAGTTCGCAGTGCAGTCATAACCTTCCTCAATCAAGCCTGTAATGATGAGCCATCCGTTTCTGGCGTTGCCGCGCTGTCAGTCGTTGTCGACAGACTGCTCGGGGCGGCAGCCTCGGGGGTGTTCAAGCCATCAGCGTCCTGATCTGCTGACGAGGCCAGGGGAGCTTCTGTCAGGGGCGGGCTGTCGGTGGGTTCCTCGGTAGTCAAGTTCAGGAAGACATCTTCGAGACTCGCCTGGTGTCGCCGCAGCTCGCATAAGCCAAATCCGGCTCGAACGATCGCGGCGGCGATCGCTTCCCCCGGATCTGTTTTACCGGCCTTGACCTGAAACCGATAGCGCGAGTCTTTTGCAGTGCTGGTAGCCGCTGGTTCCACAGTATCTACACCGGGTACTGTCACCAAAAGCTGCTGTACTGCAGCAGGGGCACCCCGCACCTCTAGGACATAACTGACAGACCCCGTAAGCTGCTCCATCAGCGTGTCAAGCTTACCAGCGGCCACGAGTTGTCCTCGGTTGATGATTGCCACCCGATTACAGGTCGCATCAACTTCCGGCAGGATATGGGTGGACAGAATAATGGTGTGATCGCCCGCTAGACTGCGAATGAGTTGGCGGACTTCGTTGTTTTGGCGAGGGTCGAGGCCAGAGGTGGGCTCATCCAGCACAATCACTGGTGGGTCATGGACGATTGCCTGGGCAATGCCGACCCGCTGCCGAAAGCCTTTAGACAACTGGCGAATGAGCACCGACTGTTTTTCTTCCAGACCACAGCGTTGGATGGCATAGTTCACCTGAGTGGGGCGATCGCCTGCCGCCACCCCCTTGATGCGAGCCACAAAATGCAGAAACGCTTCTACGGTCATATCGAGATATAGGGGCGGTCGCTCTGGCAAGTAGCCAATGCGTTGACGCACCGCCATCGAGTCGGTGTGAACGTCATACTCCGCCACGGTGGCGGTGCCGCTGGTAGCAGGCAGATACCCCGTCAAGATGCGCATGGTAGTAGTTTTGCCCGCCCCATTGGGGCCGAGAAATCCTAAAATTTCTCCTGGCTCAACCTTAAAAGACACATCCTTTAAGGCGATGGTCGAGCCGTACACTTTATGGAGATGATCAACTTCAATCATGGGCGTAACGACCGTTCTCCTTTGTGGTAAGTGCTGGTAAGGGGAATGGATTGACCGACGTACTAGCGCGATCGGGGTTCCCAAAACGACAGTGGCGCCTGCGAAGATACACCTTAGCGTTCATCCCCCTGGACTGATGCCGACAACATTTGCGACCAACACCTGAAGATAATAGAGTCTGATCTGCGACTTTCAAAGACCCATGACAAAAACACCTGATTCCCCTAACAACGCAGACCTGAGTCTGGATGAAGAACTGCCCATTGGCCCCGGTACCAGCTTCACGTTTCTTTATTACTTCGTGACCGCTGGCATTATCACGTGGCTGTTTGTAGCGCGTTTATTCGGCATTGGTCTGACCACGCCCCTGCCAGCAGAACTGGGACTCTTGGGCGGTGGCATAGCGGGCCTATTAGGGATCCTTTTCAATCGATCGCAGACGCTAGAGGTGCCATTCACCAGCAAAAAACAGTTTCGCCAACAGCTCAACGACGTGCTGACCAGCATGGGCTACGCCTTAGAGGCGACTGAGGGTTCCGTTGACCGCTACCAAAAGCCCAACACCAGTCGTTTTTTTGCGGGCGATATCTTTGTGCAGCAGCGGGGAAAATCGGCAATTTTCATCAGCCGAGCCAGCAATATTCGCAGGCTTAAACAACGGTTCGACAAGGCGTGAATCGGTTCAGCGATCAACAATTGCCTGCAGACATCATCAGCTGCAAGCAAGCGTTTCCAGGACACTTAACCCCATCCAATAGAGTCGCTGCTGAGCGCTGAATTCCGAACCCCGAATTCCGAGTTCCAAACAAAGCGCTTGATTGCTAAAGGTGAATGCCGCACTCGGTTTTAGCAGACCCGCGCCATCGCCCGGCCCGTTCATCTTCACCCGCTTGCACAGGGGTAGTCAGCGGTTCATCACCGATACTGGCATAGCCGCGATCGTGCAGAGGGTTGTAAACCACATTGTGCTGAAACACATAGCGCCACAGGTCTTTGCGCGTCCAATTTGCGAGGGGGTTAATCTTTAACCGACCATCGGTGTCCTGCTCCAAGATCGGCATGGTTTGACGGGCGGCCGACTGGTCACGGCGGCGACCGGTGACCCAAGCTTTTACGTCCACATCTTTCAGGGCTCGCTGTAGCGGCTCCACCTTAGTCAGGTAGTGAAACTGGTCAATGTCGTGTTGCCACAGGGCATCACCATAGCGGTCGGCAAACTCTTCGCGGGTGTTGGCTCCTACGGCTCGGTAAACATGCAAATCGAGGTTGTAACGTTCGCGGGCTTGTGCAGCCGTGGCTACCGTTTCGTCAAAATGGTGCAGCGTATCGAGAAAGATGACGGGAACCGGACGGTCAGGTTGCAGTTCCTCATACAACATGTGGATCGTGACGGGGATGCTGAACGAATTGGTTTGCGCCAACCCTTGAGGAAAAGTCCAAATCGCCCATTGCAAAATGTCTTGAGGGGTTGCCGTTTCAAATTTGTGATTAAGGGCATCGAGATCGAGCGTATCTGCGATCGCCTTAGCGGGAGGAGTTATGCACTGAACCATGAGTTCATCACCTGTGTTGCGTATCAACAGTGCCACATTCAGTTATACACTGTTAAGCCTCGATAAACACGCGTAATCCGGTCGGGATTCCGGGGATTGTTTTGTTCGGTTGCCTGAAATATTCTTTTGCTAGGCACTGAAGCGATGACTCAGAATGGTTTCAAAGGTGGGCGATCGCGCCATCAATCGCGCTGCTCAAACCTGACCTGGCATAGTAATTAAGATTGCAATGATGGAATTCGCCATCGGAGGCTTGGGTGAAGTTAGTACTCTACAGCAAACCGGGTTGCCACCTCTGCGAGGGCTTGGAAGAGAAGCTGGCAGCCTTATCTCACCTTGATCTGGATTTAGAGATTCGAGATATCACCACTCAGGCTGCCTGGTTTCAGCGCTACCAGTATGAAATTCCGGTGTTGTGTCGAGTGCTGGAAACGCCTGAAGGACTAAGAGAAGAGGCGTTGCCCCGCCTTTCACCACGCGCCCCGATCGCCCGGGTGGAGCAAATGTTACAGACATATTTACAACCCAATACGGCAAAATAGGCGCAATCAGTGTTTGTGAGAGGTTGCTGACATGGATGTACAGAGCTTGTTGGCTCAGCTAGCGAAGGTGGGCGTGCTGCCGACTGTGGCTCCCACGCCGAAGCATCCGGCGCTCTCGCAGCCGATCAAACGCTTGTGTACCAATTCCCAAGCGTGTCAGCCGGGCGATTTATTTATTGGTATGCCGGGGACCCGCGTTGATGGCGGTGACTTTTGGCCCGGGGCCTCAGCGGCGGGGGCGATCGCCGCTTTCGTCTCGCCCCAAGCCTACAAAAACCGGGCACCCGAGGTTCACCACCCATCCGCTCTCGTGTTGCCCTTTGCCGATATGGCAACGGTATGTGCCGAGGCAGCTGTGGCCTTTTACAACGCGCCGGGGCAGGCCATGCAGCTGGTTGGCGTCACCGGCACGAACGGTAAAACCACCACCACCCATCTGATTGAAGCACTGCTAAAGCAGGGCGATCGCGCCACGGGCTTGCTCGGCACCCTCTACGCCCGCTGGCCCGG
>CAZLYS010000015.1:13119-14501 GCA_964563415.1 uncultured Halomicronema sp. | reverse complement strand
GCGACGGTAGCGGGTTTGAATGGCGTATGTTTCTTTGAGCTTAATCATGAGAGGACACTATGTACTTGAGGGCTATTGATTGCAATACATCGGCTCCGGGGGCATTTCCGAGGGATTGTCTCAAGCTGTAATGACGATGGCCCCCTACGCGATCGCCTAACGGTTGTTGATGGGCGTTCCTTAGTGAAGGTCTGAGTTGCTTAAACCTTACTTTTCTTGACGTGTCTGCTCAGCCAGCAGCACGTCCCCCTGACTGGTGGACTTCACGCATCCGCCCTGCCTAGTCTTGACGAAATGGGGCCAAAATCATGTGGCTATTCATCAAGATCCAGTTTTTTACCCGCTTTCCCTAACGTTCTGTATAGCTAGAAAATAGATACATCACCCTTTTCCTATCTAGCCACAGACAGCCGCAATTCATTAGAAAATGTTGCTTTATTTCACGCGCTGGCAATAGTTTGTCCGTCGTCAGTTCGGTCGAACTGATTTGATGGCCAGATCCTGAGCTGACGAGCGATCATCCTGTAAGCAAAACCACGAACAGTGGCGAATGCCCCAAGAACCGGCCAGAAATATGCCCCCAAAGATTATCCAAAACGTGACGACATAGGTCGTGGATAGGGTGAAGGTATCCCCCAGATAAGTCAGTAGTAAGACAGAAGGAGTCATGCCAAAAAGAGTCGCGATCGCGTAAATCGGCATCGACAACTTGGCAATGCCCGCTCCGTAACTCACCAGGTCAAAAGATACAACTGGTAGCAGACGGCTCACAAATACGAGCCAGCCCAAAAACACATGCCCCTTATGGGTAGAGAACTTGAGCGTTTTACCGGAAACAGCCCGCAGAGAAGATCGGCCCAATGTCAGCCCCATGTAATAAGCCAACATGGCGCCGAGAAATCCACCGGTGACGGTGTAAAAGCCACCTATCCAAGTGCCCCATAAGGCTCCGGCAGCATAGGCCATTGGAAGACCCGGAATTTGGCTGACCACAACTGAAATCGCCATCATCCCAATGTAGACAAGCGGCCCCCAAGCTCCCAATGGCACCATCACCTGCCGGAGTCCTTCTTTAGTAAAAATATTGATGTCATGGCTGTGCAAACCCATCAGGAGCACCACACAGCAGGAGAGCACCCCCAGAGCAATGGCGTTTTGGCGAGTTGTCAATGCTCTGACCCAGTCACGCCGCTTGGATGACAGCGCCAGGGAGGCTATTGATATAGGTGTCATTTTTTGAAAAGACATAGCCAGGTTTCTCCATACCGCCTAAGTTCAATAGCCGTAGAGTATGAGCAAATTGAGAATAACTAGGGAGAGGCTGACGGCAAAACAGCCAGTCATGCGCCTTGAGTGTTGTGATACTTAGAGACGTCAAGCAG
>CAZLYS010000015.1:0-13019 GCA_964563415.1 uncultured Halomicronema sp. | reverse complement strand
ATCAGGGTCCATGGCTGCTCAAGGGGATTCTACTCCGGACTGTTGACCGACTGAAAAAGCAGATCACAGAGAAGAGCATGCCAAGTCTCCAGGCTCGATGCACGACGCCCCGATCAATCTGCATGTTCAAGGATTTTTTACCCACCGGCAAAGCACACACTAATACCGGTCACTAGGATGCGCCAATGAACTGAGCTGAGGACCTTACGATGACACAATTGGGCCTGATTAAGGTCGTTGCTTTGAGATAGCCTGAGCTCCCACGCAACAGACTGAGCATGGGGCAATCAATAACGAACACTATCCTTAGCGTTTTTGAACTTTAATTCGCCATAAAAAACGCCACTTTTATCAAAAACTTGAATCTCAAAAAAGCTCACTAATGGCTTGCCGATGACTCATATCGACAACTATTTCGGTCATAAATCAAACTTATTTAGCCATCTTATAGAGCAACCATCACTAAGAGACACCCAGACAATTTCAAGGTTGCAGGAAAGCGTCAAAATCATCAAATTTCAACTCCATTTTACCTGGAGACATTCTCAACAAAGCCTGCCATCACATGATTTTGCTTAACAGACTCAACCTAATGTGTTGTTTCACATTAGCCTATGTTACAGTTTGTTGAGATTTTCCGGAAGGTCGATTAGCTTGGACTATTATTGTGGGCCGTTTCTGGGAATGGATGGCTAAATTTCTCTGACTTTGCCACTAGCACGCGTAAAAAAAGACTCCTCTTTCTCCGTTAGTCGCTTCTCAAACTAGAGTCTGTCACAAAAAAACTCATCAGGAGTGAGTGTTTTAAATGACATGCTGGGTACCCTCACGTAGTGCCCACGCATATATGAACGGTAGATAAACCCGTGAGGAGGCAAAAAGCGGTTTGAGGTCTGCTTTGATGCGGCTGAAATCTTCTTGGATGTTGGATTATGGTGATCCCAGCGTACAGCGCGCAGCGAATTTCAGAAACTCCTGAGTGCCTGCCGTGAGTGAAGCTGTGATGAACTCAGTAGAGGGCGTTAAGTGCTTTTTCGGACGCTTTAACTGACATCACCCCATAAAGTGATCGAATGGTTGAAAGGCACGAAGATTGAGGCCATCCTCTGAGCTAATGAACTGGATTTTTAGCAAAAAGGTGGGTTTAAAGAAGCCGCATCGTGATATTCAGAGTAACGATTTTGAGTGGTCAAGTATACCGAAGATGTGATTTTTCCTGTGATCTTTAGGAAAACCTCTTATACACTTTGGGAGCGTGTTAGTCGCAATCAAAGCGTATGCGTGTGAGCAATAAAATTGGGCTCGGTGTGCAGCTTGTCGATTTTTTTTGGGATGCGAATCATGGCGAATAAAGCAAATTCTGTTGTTGTTGTTGATGCAGGTATCGAAGCTCCTTTGCAGTTAACTGCAGGGCTTGCTTTTGACGCTGAAGTCCTGATTTTGCCCCTTGATTGTGATGGTGTGGCGCATATTGCTGCGGTTTTGCAGGCGCGTCCTGATACGACAGATGTCTATGTGATCGCGCACGGTGCACCGGGGCAGCTCTTTTTGGGCAGTGCAGAATTGAGTTTGTCAACGCTGCCGCATTACAGCGATCGCCTCCGCCAATGGACTGCTGATACGCAAATCCAAAGCATCCACTTTTACGGTTGCCGGGTCGCAGCAGGCGATGCGGGAACTGAGTTTTTGTCTGCTATTCACGCCCTGACTCGCACCAACATTGCTGCTTCAACTCACCTGCTCGGTCACGCTGACAAAGGCGGCGATTGGACGCTGGACGCCTTTTGGGGCGAAGTTGAGCGACGATCGCTCATGACGGCTGACGCGATCGCAACTTACCCCGGTGTGTTGGGTAATGACATTGACAGTGCGACACCTATTACGCCTGGCGGTCCGCTACAAGACGGCAATGCCGATGCCGATGCCGAATTGGGCGAGCCACTGCACGACCCCACCTTGTTTGGGGCTGATACCGCTAGTCAGATCTTGGCCAACGACTCCGTCTGGTGGAGTTGGACCTCTAATCTTGATGGCTTGGTCAATATCAATACTATTGGCAGCGATATTGGTACCGTGCTAGCGGTCTATAGCGGACCAGTAAACGCGACAAGTGCGGATTTCGGCAGTTTCTCCCTGATTGATACTGATTTTACAGCGACGGGCGGAGCCACCACGGGCGCCAGCATCAACTTCAATGCTATCAATGGCGTCACTTATTATTTCGCTGTCGATGGTACCGGTTTCCAGCAGACGACAGGTAATGACACTGGCATCACCATTGAGCTTGATGTGCCCCCGGTGATTACCCCGGCTCAGGTATTCACAATTGATGAAAATAGCGCGGCCACAACGCCTCTAGATGGGGGTGGCCAGGTCGCCGTCACGGGCACTGTCGATACGTGGGCGATCACGGCAGGCAACCCCGATAACGACGGAGATGGCAACGCGGCGTTTGCGATCGACAACACAGGCGTGATCTCTGTTAATGACGCCGATGACCTCGACTTTGAAGGTTTCCCAAACACCTATCAACTGACGGTTAAGGCTAGCGATGCAGCTGGTTTTAGCGACAGCGAAGCGGTCTTTGTGCAGGTCAAAGACGTCAACGAAGCCCCAGAAATTACCAGCATTAGCGCACCAGGCACGGTTAACGAAGGTGAAACCGTCACCCTAACGGGACAAGTATCGGATCCGGATGCCGGTGACACTCAAAAGGTCACTATTGACTGGACCAATGACGGTGCAACCGCTGATGACATTACCGTCACCGTCGATAGTAACGGGATGTTTACCGCTAGCAATACCTATGCCGATGATTTCCAGGGCGAGATCTCGGTCACGGTTGAAGATGCGGCTGGTGCCACTGGCACGACAGACCCCGTCACTCGCAATATCTCAGTGCTCAATGTTGACCCCGAGATTAACGCTTCGATTCCCCTCAATTTCACCCTGGCCGAAGATGGCTCTCAGAGCTTTTTCCTCACAGCGACAGATCCATCTTCAGTCGATGTACTGACATGGAGTGCCGGTTCACCCTCCAACGGTGGTAGTCTGACGGCTCCCGTTGGTAATGATCCGACTCAATTTTTTACTTACACGCCAGATCTTAATTTCAACGGCACTGAAACGTTTGAAATTCAGGTTCGCGATGACGACGGTGGCCTGGATACGGTTCAGTTCAATGTCACGGTGACGCCTGAGCCTGATGCCCCGACTGGGCTCAATTTGATTGCTTCGGACACTGACATTGATGAGGGTGACACTATTACCCTCAGCGGTAGTTTTCAAGATCCAGATGTCGGTGACGAATTCACGGTCACGATTAACTGGGGTGACGGTACTGATTCAACAGTATTGACGACCGAAGACTTAACGTTTAATTCAACGACTAATACGTATTCCTTCAACGCGGATCACGAGTTTTTGGCGAATGATGATGTCTCGGTGGTGGTCACTGTTCAAGACAGTGATGGCCTGACCGATATCGCCTCAGAAGCCATTACCATCAACAACCTGCCGCCGGTGGTAGACCCTGCCAGTACCTTTATCTCGATTGATGAAGACATGGCCGGGTCGATTGACTTTCAGGCCACGGATACCACGGCCACCAACTTTACCTGGAGCATCATCGATGGTCCCGACAACGGTACTGTTAGCTTTGCGAACCCAACTGGCGCCGACCAAACCCTGACCTACACCCCCGATGTCGACTTCTTTGGTGGCGACAACATCATTATCGGGGTTAGCGATGGTGACGACGTCACTGCGGTCAACGTCGCTGTCATTGTTAAGTCAGTTAATGACGATCCGACTAATCTGGTCGTTACGCCTGACGATGACACGATCGATGAAGGTGATACTGTCACCCTCTCCGGTACCTTTGACGATGTCGATAACTCTACCGAGCCGTTAATCGACGATACGCACTCTATCACTATTGATTGGGGCGACGGCACCATCGAAACCTTTACCGAAGCCGATCTTGGCATCTTTACCGATACTGACCAAGCGACGGTCTCTTTTGACAACCTGACCCATACCTATGCGGACGAGGGTGACGGCACTTACACCATTGCTGTCACTGTCACTGATGAAGCCGGCGAAAGCGTCACCACCACCCGCGACATCCAGGTGAGCAACGTTGCTCCGGTGATCTCAGGGGCACCCGATACCACCGCTTCCCCACTAGCGGCGACCGAAGATACTCCGCTCGACTTTACAGTTAAAGCCACCGATGTCGGCGTCGAAGACGTGTTGGTTTGGAGTGAAATCGATGCCCCTGATAATGGCACCATTACCTTTGGCAGCAGCCCCGAAAATGGGTCTCAGAACGTTACGTATACTCCTGACCCTGACTTTAACGGCACCGATACTTTCACGTTACAGGTCAGTGATGGTGACGGCGGGTTTGAAAGCATTGAGTACACAGTCAATGTTGCTGGCACCAATGATCCGCCTACTCTCTTGGTCGGCAACTTTGTCATTACCGAAGACCAAGAACTCGCCATTAATCGCAGCCTGCTAGATGCGATCGATGACGAGACCACAGATCCGGCTAACCTCACCTTTACGATTACTGGTCCGGGTGCCAGTAGCTTCTTGGTCAATGGAACTGCTAACGACACCTTTACGCTGGCGGATATTGACAACGGCAACGTCAGCCTACTGTACGAAAATGCCAACGACCTGGGGGTTGATGGACTGGCCTTCACCGTGACCGTGACTGATGACGGTACGCCGTCACTTGAAGCGAGTCAGTTTGTCGAAATTCCGCCCGAGTCCTTTACTGCTCAAAATGATGCCCCCGTCTTTGTCGACCAGGATGGCGGCACCACTGGCATTCAGCTGGGGGATATCAACGTCGTCGAAAATGGTCCCTCCGTCCTCATCAATAACAGCATTATTGCCGCCACCGATGAAGAGACCGCTGATGGAGAGCTGTCCTTTGTGGTGAGCGATGTTGAAGGCGGCAACTTCTTGCTCGACGGCAGCGAGACCAACACCTTTACCCAAGCCGAAATCAATGCCGGTCGGGTGCGCTTTATCAACGATGGCAGCACTATTGACCCCAGTTACACCATTACCGTGAGTGATGGCGAGGGTGGCACGGCGACGCTCACCGGTGGCGGTACCGTTACCGAAGCCAATGACGCGCCGGAGATTTTGTTCAATAGCTTCACCATTGTTGAAGATGAACTGCTGAACGTGACGCCGCTTATCCTCAATGCGACGGATGAAGATGACACCGATGGTCCTGGACAGCTAACTTTCACCATCACGGGGCCAGATGCCGATAGCTTCTCGGCGACATCTTTTACTTTGCAAGATGTCATTGATGGCAATGTTACTTTCCTCTTTAAGAATGAAGCCAACTTGACCGATGCTGGTGGCAACCCTATTGGGCCTGACTTCACCATCACTGTGGCTGATGATGACGGTGCCTCTGACACCGAAGCGGGCAATATTGTCAACTTTACTGCCGTTAACGATCTGCCTATCCTCGATGCAACGATTGATAGCGATGGCGCAACTGATGGAGTGCAATTTGAATTCACCCTCAAAGAAGGGATCCCTCAGCCCCTTGATGAGAATGACATCAACGCTACTGACGAAGAGACCAACGCTAGCAACCTCGTCTATACCGTCACCGATGTCACAGGCGGCACCTTCTTCGTAGCTGGTGTCGAGCAAAACACCTTTACCCAGGCCCAGCTCAATGCTGGCAACCTCGTCTTCTTTGTTGATGACGGCACCTTTACGGGAGATGCGAATGATTCACTGCCAGCCTTTACGCTTAAGGTGGATGATGGCGAGGGCGGTGTGGTTGAAACCACCCTCACGGCGACCTTTACAGATGTAATCGCCTCGGCCCCGGTGATCACCGCCAACACCTTTGACATCACTGAAGAAACTCAGTTCCAGGTGACGACCGACATCTTAGATGCCGAAGACATTGACACTCTAGATGCGGATTTGACGTTTACGATTACAGGTGATGCATCAACTGCCTTCTTGGTTGACGCGGGTGCTGGCCCCGTGCCCAGCGCCACCTTTACTCGCGAAGATCTGCTAAATAACAAGGTCTTCTTCAACTACGAAGGGGAGGATACGCCCGAATTCACCATTACCGTATCGGACGGGGATGTCACGAGTGCGGATGCTACTGCTGACGGCAACGTGATTAACTACGACCCCGTCAACGATGTGCCTACTCTCACTGTTGATGTGAGCACAATCAACCTGGATGAAGGCGGTTCTTTCTTCATCACCGGTGCCATCTTTGCGTTCACCGATGCGGAATTTGACGCGACTCCATCCCTGCAAGACGCCGAGCAAATCATCTACACCTACACGGCGACCAATGGCTTCTTCGCTGACGCCACTGGTAACGAAATCTCAAGCTTCACCCACGCTGATGTCCTAAATGGCGCTGCCGTGCAGTTCATCCAAGATGGCACCGCAGCGGCTCCCAGCTTTACCATTACAGTCGAAGACAACGGCTTCACACTAAGCGATGGAAGTGCCTTTACAGATTCGGAATCGGCGACGGCGACCGTTGTGGGCGATGATTTTGCGGCGTTTAATGCCACTAACGATGCACCCACTATTGAGCTTAACGAGTTCGCTGTGGTTGAAGGTGAGCCCCTAACGATCAATACCTCAGTGCTGCAAGTTTCAGATGAAGAAACGCTGAGCAGTGCCAACCTCAATATTGAAATCACTTCAACAGCGGCAAATTCGGCCGAAGTGCTGGCCGCTTTCTCGCAAACCACCTTCACCTATCAAGATGTGGTGCTGGGCAATGTCACCTTCACCTATGACGGTGAAGTAGAGCCGGAATTTGATATTAAAGTCATCGATGATGGCCGACTCACCCCAGCTGGAACCCCCAACGCTGCGACTGAAGAATTCACGACGGTAGCCGCTAACATCGTCAGCTTCCAAAACACTAACGATGCCCCAGTCTTTGTAGATCAAGATGGGGGCACTGCAGGCATTCAACTCGGTGACATCACCGTTACAGAAGACAGCTTCACCCCCATCACCACAGCGATTATCTCCGCTACTGATATTGACTTGCCCGCTGGTGCCGACCTGACTTACACCGTCAGCAATGTGGTGGGAGGTAACTTTACCCTCAACGGTATCGATGAAGCCAACATTACGACCACCTTTACCCAAAACGATATTGAGTCGGGGCTGGTTTTCTTTATCAACAATGGCGAAAATACTGACGAAGTTCCAGTAGGCGGTACGCCAGACACCATCAGCTATGACATTCAAGTCAGTGATGGCGAGGACTTCACAACGGCTAGCGGCACCGGCACCATTAACTCTGTAGATGACGCACCCACGGATCTGGTCAATGAGTTTGTGGTCACAGAGGGCGTGCAGTTCCAGGTGACAACAGCACAGTTAAGTGTGAGCGATGCTGACACAGCCGATGCCGATATTGACTTCACGATCGCCGGTACCGATAGTGGGAGCTTCCTCCGGAGCAATGATGGCGGTGTAACCACCACGCCTGCCACCACTTTCACCCAAGAAGAAATTGTCAACGGTAATATCTTCTTCTTTTATGAAGGAGAAGATGCGCCTGAATTTACCATTACAGTTAATGACGAGAGCACGACCCCAGCCGACTTGACGAATGTCGAAGGCAACGTTGACTTTAACCCAGTCAACGATGTACCAGAGCTGACGGTGACAATTCCAGGCGCAACAATTTCCGAAGGCGGCTCCTTCTTTATTGACGATACGGCCTTTGACCTGACCGATGCCGAATTTGCGGCTGGTCAGCAAACCGCTGATCAACTGGTCTATACCTACACGGCAACCAATGGTTTCTTTGCTGACGCCGATGGTGACGAAATCACCAGTTTTACCCAGGCGGATGTGATCGCTGGCGACCAGGTGCAGTTCATCCACGATGGCGGTGAGGACGCACCCAGCTTTAGCATCACTCTGAATGACAACGGATTTACCTTTGACGGCAGTGAGTTCTCAGAATCTGAGTCAGTCACGGTCGATGTCGAATCTCCTACTGACTTCACCTTTGTGAATGTCAACGACGTGCCTGAGCTGATTGTGGGCAACCCCATCTCAGTCGATGAAGGTCAGACTGTGACGATCACTCAGGCTAACCTCAACGCCAGTGATATCGAAACCAATGCCTTTGACCTGACATTCGTCGTGTCAGAGATTACCAATGGTTTCATTAGTACCAATGGTGGCCTGACATTTGATGACGCTACGGGTGGTGACATCGAATTCTCTGTGCAGGATGTGTTACAGAGTCAGGTCATCTTTAAGCATGACGATAGCAACGAATTTACGGTCGCTGACCTTTCTCCCAGCTTTAAGGTGCAGGTGAGAGATGTCGGCAGTGATGCGGGGACTGGCTTGCTTGATGAGTTATCAGACGTGGTGACGGTTGATGTCACTCTCAACGATATAGATGACACTCCAGTACTAGAGGAAACGTTTGACACCGCTGATGATGGGGTGCCCTTTAGCATCAACGAGGGGCAAACCCTGTTGATGACCGATACCAACATCAACGCCCTTGACCCGGACACCCCAGCCGAAGAATTGGTCTTCACCGTGACTAATTCGGTCGGAGGCTTCTTTGCCTTTACGCAAAATCCTGATGGTTCACCGGCTGCTGCGCCCATTGAGACGAATACCTTTACCCAGGCCCAAGTCAATGACGGGCTGGTGGTGTACGTGCATGAGGGGGATAACACCAACCCCAGCTACAACCTCAAAGTCAGTGATGGCAATAGTTTCGATACTGAGTTTTATACCCCGACGCTGGTCACTGAAAATGATGCGCCAGAGATCACACTCAACACGTTGGCCATCACCGAAGACACCACGGTACCCATCACGACGCTCAATCTGCAAGCCACCGATGAAGAGACTGGGCCGGCGGGGCTGACGTATAGCGTCAGCAATTTGACGAATGGCCAATTCTTGTTGGATGGCGTCGCGATTACTGACTCGGATGGCAGTGACGCGTTTGATTTGACGGATGCCTTTACTCAGCAAGATGTCATTGATCAACGGGTCAGCTTTCAATATGAGGGGTTTGGGGATGCGCCGACCTATACGCTGACGGTGACTGACGACGGCACAGGGTCGCAAGCCTTGGCCTCCGAGGACAGCGCCCCAAGTCCCGTGTTGGTTGATTACACGCCAGTGAATGATGCACCGGTCGCCAGTGATCTGATTGCCCCAGCTGACTTTGGCATTTTTGATGTGACTCAAGGTGGGGTCACCATCCTCACTAAAGACGACATCTTAGTGGTGGATGAAGAGGATTACCGCCTGAATGCGGCGGGTGATACGGTGCTTGCCGGTTCCCCAACGCGCATTGTCTTCACCGTCGATGATGTGCAAAACGGCTTCTTCAGTGATGGTTCTACCGAGATCGACCCTGATTCAGGTCTGCCAGTATTGGTGGCGGTAACTGAGTTTACCCAGGACGATATCAACCAGGGCGTGATTTCCTTTATTCATGACGGCAGCAACGATGCCCCCAGCTATACGCTGACCGCGACGGATCAAGGTCTGCAGGTCTCCATTGATGAAACGTTGCCGTCTAAGGACTTTACGTTTTCGGTGGATTTGGCTGGCAGCTTTGAGAATGCTAATGATGCGCCGGTACTCGGCAACAACGAGCTTGTTGTTGATGAAGGGGTAACTGACCTGCTGATCGGGCCAGCAAATCTGAGCGCGACAGATATCGAGACCAATGCCTTTGATCTGACGTTCAACATTGCTGATATCACCAATGGCTTCTTCACAGTGGTTGGCCCTAACGCCGCGACCTTTGGCGATACTGACCTCGATGATGCGACACCGTCAACAACGGGTTCATTTACCTATGAAGATGTGATTGTGGGGAATGTCACCTTTACCCATGATGGTACCGAAGACGCACCTACGTATTCCGTCACGGTGACGGATCAGGTAGAATCCGGAGTGACTGGCCCGGCGATTACCACGTCCCCCGCTCAGTTTGCCAACATTACCTTTAATCGTATAAACGATCAGCCTACGCTGGTGCAGGCTGATGGCACAACGCCTCTAGTCGCGATCGATGTGAACGAAGGCGGCAATGCTCCAGTAACGCTGGCTAATATTGACGCCATTGATGAAGCCGGAGAAACTCCTGCAGCAGACCTCATATTTAGCGTTTCTGATATCTCGGGCGGTAGCTTTATCGACATTGCTGGCAACATTACGGGCGTTGCGGGACAAGCACTCACGGCCGCTGATACCTTTACCCGCGCCAATATTCAGAATGGCGATTTGCTCTTTGAAAATGACCTGGACAGCAATGACCCACCCACCTACACGGTAACGGTGACAGATGTTGATGATCTGGGAGCAGAGAGCGCTTCTTTGAATTTCGTCG
The DNA here is from genome assembly GCA_964563415.1 of uncultured Halomicronema sp. Classification (GTDB taxonomy): domain Bacteria; phylum Cyanobacteriota; class Cyanobacteriia; order Phormidesmidales; family Phormidesmidaceae; genus Halomicronema. Next base: position 2,596 of record CAZLYS010000015.1, on the reverse strand, counting down.
GCACGCTCACAGCGACGAATGATGCACCGCAGCAGGTGAACCTAGGTACGATCGCCCTCACGGAAGGCCAACCGTTCACAGTTGACAGCACTGTGCTGAGTTTTGTCGACGAAGAATCGGCTGCTGCAGATCTGACTTACACGGTTAACGCTACGAATGGCGGTGACTTCTTCCTCAGCAATGATCTGGTGAATGCGATCGCGTCCTTTACTCAAGCACAGGTCGATGCTGGAGATGTCGTCTTTGTCGATGACGGCGATAACGATGCGCCACCGACTTTTAGTTTAGAGCTTGCAGATCAGGGCATTCCGACCGATCCCACTCCCAATACGATCCCACTGACGGATGCTGATTTTGCCGTTGCGGATAACTTCACACCGGTCAACGATCTCCCTGAGGCTCAGGGGGCAGTGCCAGATGGCGGATTCATTGTCCTGCCCTTCCCAACGGTGACCGAAGAGACACCGCTTCTCATTGACAACACCATCATCAATGTGACGGATGAAGAGAGTGCAGCCGCTGATTTGACCTATACCGTGGTCAGCGTTACTAACGGTAGCTTCCAAGTGGGGGGGACCGCCAACGCCACCACCTTTACCCAAGCGGATATCAATAATAATCTCGTGCAGTTGATTCCCGTCGGTGAGGAAGCGCCCACATTTGAGCTGCAACTTCAAGATCAGGGCTTGACCGATGGCGGTGGCGGTGTCATCTATGAACCCAATGTGCTGACGCAGTCCGTTACACCTGATTTTGTCTTATCGAACGAAGCGCCAGAGCTAACTCAAAATAACTTGAGTCCGATCGAAGGCCAAGAGGTCATCCTCACAACCGACAACTTAGCTGCCACCGATCGCGAAGACCTCGTCACTCAGCTCACCTTCGAAATTACCGATGTCGTTGGTGGCACCTTCTTCCTCAATGGTGTGGCGCTAGATACTACTGCAGCTGGAGATGGCCTAGGCGAATTCTCTATTCTGCAAGTTGCTGCGGGTGCCCTGACCTTTAAGGACGATGGGGACGAAGATTTACCCAGCTATAGTGTCACGGTAATTGATACAGATGGCGGCCTCGACGGCACCACGGGGCCGTTGCCTGCAACCATTGACCCGAGCGACTTCCCGGTCAATGATGCGCCCTCTATTGATGTCACTAACTTCCCCATTACTGAAGGGCAGCTACTAGAGCTAGAAACTACGAATCTGTTGAGCTCCGATGACGATAATACGGATGCAGAACTGACTTATACGGTTAGTGATGTGGTGGGCGGCGATTTCTTGCTGTTTGATCAAAACACCCTGACCTTTAATGCGACGTCAACCTTTACTCAGCAAGATATCGTTGATGAGCTTGTTGGCTTCCAACACGACGGCACAGATACTGAGCCGAGCTTTAAGATCACGGTAAGTGACGGTGTGGATGGCGAAGACTCAGTCACGCTATCTGTCGGTGATGGCATCACCTTTGATGAGGTCAATGATGTTCCAGTGGTGGTTGATGACGCCTTCACTACGGATGAAGACACCTCACTCACAAATCTCGCGGTGACGGCGAACGATACTGACGACAGCGGCACGACCTTGACGGTTACCGAGATTGACGGCCAAACTAGCCCAGTCACAACTAAAGGCGGCGCTGAAGTGACGATCGCTGGCAGCGCCATTAACTACAATCCTGGCACTGCCTTCAACTTCTTGGCCGTTGGGGAGTCAGCCACTGACACCTTTACTTACACGGTGACGGACAACGATACCGTGAACGAGCCGAATAACCAGACGGCAACGGCCACTGTCACCATCACCATTGAAGGTAAGAACGACGCGCCGATCGCGAATGCCGATACCGCCACGGCATTTGAAAATGGGGCCATTACCATCACGGTCTTAGACAATGACACTGACCCCGACACGAGTGACACGCTCTCAATTAGCAGCGTGAATACGGCAGGCACGACTGGGGTCGTGACCATTGATGGCAACGCCATTAACTATGACCCCACTGGCAAGTTCACCCTGGCTGCCGGAGCAACAGACACTGACACCTTTAGCTACGTAGTTGACGATGGCAATGGCGGCACGCAAACTGCCACGGTTACCGTCACCGTCACTGGGGTGAATGATTTGCCAATTGCCGAAGATGACAGCGGCGTTGGGTTTGAGACCGATGACAATCAGGTGTTGATGGCGCTTGATCTGCTTGCTAATGATGACGACCCTGACAACGACACCATTGAAATTACTCAACTCAACTCTTCTCCAGTGGGGGGGGGAAGTACGATCACCTTGGCGTCTGGAGCCGAGCTAACGCTGAACCCTGATGGCACGGTCAAGTATGATCCGACAACCTCAACGGCGCTGCGTGGGCTTTCGGCCGGTCAGTCCCAAACGGAGACATTCACTTACACCATTGAAGATACCGAAGGCGGCACCGATACGGCGACTGCTTCTATCGTGGTCAACGGTGTTAACGAAGCCCCCACCTTGCTAAACAATCCACTGAATCTCTCAACTACGGAAGGGAACCCGATTTCACTTGATTTGATTACTGCAGCGGGTGCTGATGACGTTGACCTCAATGACACGTTGACAATCAGCAG
>CAZLYS010000014.1:14449-14919 GCA_964563415.1 uncultured Halomicronema sp. | reverse complement strand
CCCGTACCTGATAAGTGCTCGAAGATAGCTCGGTGAATGTATAGTTTCCGGTTGCATCTGTCAGAACGCTGGGCTCTAAATCGTCCAGCAAACCATTTTCATTTAAGTCGAGAAAGATGGTCCAGTCAGACAGGGTGGGTTCTGCGGGGGCGCGATCGCCATCGCCATCTAGGTCATCCCACACCATGCCTGAAATGCTACCCATGGCATCGGTCGATTGCCCTAGCGCATCTTCGACAATACTCTCGACCCAGGCGATTTTCTCGGGCTCAGAGATGAGTACACCACCAGCGCCAGTGCCAAACTGGCCCTGAATCACCCCAGTTTCAGGTGCTTCTAAATCCGGAAAGGCAAACCCAAAGGTATTGACGCCTACCAACAGCCACTCGTCTCCCATTGGCACAAAACTAGGACCGCCAGAATCTCCCGGCCCAACGGTTGTTTCAATTTGATTGCCCACGGTGAGCCCT
>CAZLYS010000014.1:0-14420 GCA_964563415.1 uncultured Halomicronema sp. | reverse complement strand
CGCGAGGGTGTTGGTGTCGGCGTTGGGACCGTCAAAGTCATATAGAAAAACTTCGTCAATGTCAGGAATTAGAAAAGCCAAAAGACTGGCATCGTCTACCTGATTCTGTCCCAGCCGTTTGATGGTGGCATCGGCAGTGCCAGTCACATGACCGTCAATGCCATTACCAGTCGTGCCATATCCCACCAGCGTGATAATGCTCTGAGCTGCGAGCGGATCCCGAGCCAGGTTATACACCGGAGTTCCTGCAGGCAAGTCTTCGCTCAGGGTCACGATCGCCAAGTCGTTATTGACACTGTTAGAGAAGCCTTCATAGCGATCGCTGCCAACATCAAAAATATCTAAATCTGAAGCTGTAATCTCGATGGGGGCTGCCCCAATGCCCTGAGCATTGAGGTTAAAGGTGACGTTTTCTGGCGCAACATCCAGAATGCCATCTTCTTCCCCCACATCGAGACAATGGGCAGCCGTCAAAATATGTCGCGGTGAGATGGCGGTGCCGCTGCATAGAAAAGTGCCGACCCCAGGAGCTACGATGCTCAGGCTTCCGACTCCGGCAAACGGCGACGATGGCAGGTTGGGATCAATACGTTGATCAGGAGAGTCAGCTAGAGCCGTATCACCAGGCGAGGGATCACCCGCCACAATCAACGGTTCCAGACGAATTTCGGGCAGTCGCACAGTTTCAGTGGGCTCGAAGCTTAGGGTAGTAGAGCGGTTAGCAATCGAAGTTGCCATGGGGAGTGTCCTACAACGCTAATTCTCGCTAAGACCCTGATGACTCAAACAATTGAAAATCTCTATGTAATATACCGTTTTCCCTTTATAGAAGGTGACGACCGTGATTTTTGAAAACATTGCCCTGATGAATAGGGCAATGTTTTCACGTGTCAGGTGCAACGCGGCTCGCAACCAGAAAGACCAGCGTAAAACTGGCATGATCTCTCTGTATATTCCTAAGATGTCGCTAGACGATCAGCACACTTGACCGCGCAATGCTTCAGTATTGATGGGTTTCATCATAAACAAGCACAACAGGTCTCCCGTTGTCCCAGCTATGTGGGGCAGTTTGCGGAGAAACTTTAAGGCCCGGGGTTGATTACTGTCGGCGATCGCCTTCAGTTTCACGTTGCGCTCGACACACCGATCCATCCGCTTAAAGAAATCAGGATGATCCACATTCAGCATGACGGGGAAAGCACGGGCTGCCGTCGCATTGGTCTGGCGCACCACCTCTTCATCGAAGGCCGTAGCGTCGAGGCCCAGCATTTCATAGAACTTGCTGCGCTCATGCACCGTCAAGGAATGCGTGGCAAAGACTGACAATAAAAAGAAACGACTCCAAAAGCGGGCTTTCCAGCCTTGCCACATATGGGGTTGCGATCGCAACAGCGCCTTAAAAATGTCGCCGTGCCGGTTTTCGTCCTGACACCAGCTTTCAAAATAGTTGAACAGCGGGTAGAACTTATTTTCGGGCTGCTGTTCCAGATGATGAAAAATCAGGATATAGCGCCAGTAGCCAATTTTCTCGGATAAATAGACCGCATAAATTACCCACTCCACCGGGAAGAAGGTGTAAGTACGGTTTTTCGTCAGTTTGGCCAGATCAAGGGAAATATTGAAATCGGCCATGGCCTTGTTGATAAAGCCCGCATGCCGCGCCTCATCCCGAGCCATCAGATGAAAGATTTCTGCCAGTAAAGGATTGCGCTGCTTGAGTTTACGAGACAGTTCCTTAAACAGTAGGAAGCCGGAGAATTCTGACACGCAGGAGCGTTCTAGATAATCGACAAAAGCTTGCCGCTCTTCCCCTTGAATATGTTCCCACGCCTGCTCGAATTCTTCATTGCGCACAAAGTGGAAACGATTATAGTCGGCGCGCATTTCTGCCAACATGGCTCGCAAGTCAGTTTCGCCCTGCGACAAATCCATCGTCGCGGCTTTTTCAAAATCAGTCGTATAAAAACGGGGTGTTAATAGGTTCTCTTCGACTGCAGTTTTAACACTGGGAGAATTAGGAGCGGTGCTAACCATAGTGTTCTTGATCCACCGTGAAACAGGATGAGGTCTATTGCGTTGATAGACTGCCACCACGGTATCAGTAAGAAACGATGAGATTGCGACCCTCAACGAGGGCTGTTACAAAGCGTCAAACCCACTGATGTCAATTACTTGCACGTCTCTAAGTGACTCGCAGGAAAAAAATGACTATGATGCCGCGAGTCAGCGATCGCTGCTCAAGCCCAACTTCATAAACCGAAAGAATCTCCTCATGCACTTGTCGGCATGGAGCGGTCGCCGATGTCATCCTGATATTGAAAACATATTCCGCATATTGAACATACATATATATAGATGTAGCTACCGGGCCAATCATCTAGAGACAAATAGTCTAAAACCTTTCAGCACGACACTTCAGGGAGAATCCAAATTTGCCCGGTACTATTGAATAAGCTGTCGCAACGAGAAAGAGCCGTGTCGCTATCTAAAGGGTTTGAAGTTGAGATTTACACCGGCACACCCACCGGGGAGATCATTGGCTTTTCTGATCGCATCGTCGCTGACCTGAATGGCTTTGTGCGTGAACCCGACGCCCGCAATGTGGAATATACGACAGCTCCGCTGAATCGCTACGAGCAACTACTCTGTGAGCTAGTACGGCCGCGACAAACCCTCCGCAACTACCTCACCACTTTAGGCGATTACACTCTGATACCCGGCAGCACTTTGTCCTCTGGCGATACCAGTCGATTTCATCGCTCTGATCCACATAACCCTTATCACGCCTACATTGAGGACACTTATCATACCGATGTGGTGACAGCAAGCATCCACATTAATGTGGGCATTGCTGATCCTGAGTTGCTCATGCAAGCCTGCCGTTTGGTTCGTTTAGAAGCGCCTCTTTACTTGGCGTTGACAGCCTCTTCCCCATTTTTGGACAACCAGGTGACGGGCTATCATTCGACTCGTTGGCATCTATTTCCCCAAACGCCTTCACACGTTCCTCTATTTACCAGCCATCAGCACCACATTGACTGGATGGAAGCCCAATTGGCCGCTGGCACGATGCATAATGTCCGCCATCTGTGGAATTCGGTTCGACCCAATGGCGATCGCCGTCCCTATTGCCTGAATCGGCTAGAACTGCGCATTTGTGATCTGGTCATTAACCCGCTGCATTTGCTGGCTGTGACAGCCCTCTTAGAAGCTCGATTGCTGCAAATGATGGCCGATCCGTCATTAGATCCTTTGAAAATTAGCCAATTGCCAGCGGCTAGTCGCGCAGACGATTTAGTCAAACTTGCGATGGCGAATGAACAGGCGGTGGCTCGCCAGAGTTTGGACGCCACTGTGCACCATTGGCTTGATGGCCGCGCGATTACGGCCAAACATTGGATTCAGGATCTCTATGAAACGTTGTGGCCGATCGCTCATCAACATGGATTTAGCTGTTTTTTGACTCCCGTTCGGGCCATTTTGGAGCAGGGCAATGAAGCTCAACGGTGGTTGGCGCTCCATGAACAGGGGCAGAGTGTGCAAGAAATCCTCGAGATCGCGATTCAAGCCGCTGCTGAACAAGACCAACATTTAGCAGAAGAACTCTGTCTGCCCTGTATGGCCTAGATGTATACTCTCAGGCCCCTGTCAACCGTGATCGTGGTGTGAACGTCCTCGGAATTACCCATTCATTAAAAAAATATATGGTTGGTTCTACTCAATGCTTACACGACACTTCAATGCTGCTGAGTAATTTAGATTGTTGTTATGCCCAGGGTTGTTCTCGTTCATCCTGAAATTCCGCCGAATACTGGCAATATTGCTCGTACCTGTGCCGCGACCCGTACAGAACTCCATCTGGTGCAGCCATTGGGGTTTGAGTTAAGCGATCGCTATCTTAAAAGAGCCGGATTGGATTACTGGCCCTATGTGGATTTACACCTGCATGATTCGTGGTCGGCATTTCTTTTGAGCGCCCGTCAACAGAGTGGCAGATTGATCGGTTTCAGCACCTCAGGCACCCAGTGCTATACCCACATCACTTATCAAGCTGCAGATTGGCTACTCTTTGGCAAAGAAACGGCTGGCTTAACGCTGGAAATGTTGGCGACCTGCGAGATCACCGCGTATATTCCCATGGCAGAACCTGGAGTACGCAGCTTAAATCTATCGGCGAGTGCCGCGATCGGGCTGTTTGAGGCATTGCGCCAAACTCGTCCTTAACTTAAAGGTGATGGGTTTGAGGGCGATCGCTGCTATCAAAAGCCTTTATTGAGGCTAATTCAAGTATCGCTTCATCACTAAAGAGTGATTTTGAACATCCTGAAGCAAGACCAAATTGAGGGTGATCCGACAATTTCTAGGGTTACCAAAGACTGACAGCATCATTAACCGGTTTCGTGCCCCAAGCTACAAAATAATGATTCAGAAAATAAGAATTTCCTATTGCCACGGTTACTAGTTGATTTGACCTACCTAAGCATGCTGATTACAGCTAGGTAGGCATATAAAAAATCAGTATATGGCCCCTTCTAATGGCCTGAATCCCCGCTACGAGGTGAATAGAGCTTCTTGCTCCCAGCCTGCCGTTCACGCCCTTATGGGTTCAAACTCAAAGCATTAGTGCGATACCTTACAGACATTCGCTTTAGTCTGCCAGTAATCTCTCAGACGAAGTCATAGCCATGATTTCATCTGAAATCGCCCTACTTGAATTCGGTTTTTTTGTCCAAGAAGCTTGAAATTTCTTGATCTTCGGCGGAAGTTATGTAAACTTGCTTAAATCTAGTAGGCAGTGTATTGTTAGCTCTCGAAGCTAATTTGCTTAACCACGAGGATTGTGGGATTGCCTTGGTTTCTGGGTCTTTGAACCTCAGATGATTCAACTTAGAGTCACCTTCGGGTTGACCTATGGAACTGTCGAGCTCTGGTTATAAGGAGGATTATTCCTTTGAGTCCCGTTTTTTCTCAGGAGTTTGCGCCTGACACGCAGAGTCAAACAAGTGCCCTGTTACCCATGCAGAGCGAAGCAGGAGTTTTAGAGACCGGTAAAAGAGTCCGTACTTCGTTTACAGTTTTGAGCCTCGCATTGTCATTGGGCGCAGCTGGCTCACTAGTTTCGAGCGCCGAGGCTGCTGATTCTTTGCAGTTGGCAGCGTTACCTTCTGTTTCTGGTCATACAAGCACGTTGCCTTCGTTTGGGTCTGCACGCCCCGAATCTGCTGCTGCCAGTTACCACACTGTGGCTGATGGTGAGACCATTTGGGCCATTGCTGAGCAACACGGTTTGACAGTTAGCGATATTAGGCGCGCTAATGGCATTAGCGATAGCCAGGTTATTCAGGTTGGCCAAGTTTTAAAGGTACCGACAGTTGCTACCAATGCGTCAGTTTTGTTAGAGACTGCTGAATTTTCGGTGTCTACGGAAGCCAGTGATTCTGTACAGTCTCAGGAAAATACTGGTTTCCAGATAGCAGCTTTGCCTGAGGCGACTTTTCCTGAGCAGGCGTCGCGGACTACGGTGGATGCGGAGCTGCAAGATTCCCAGGCTGTTCCAACCATTGAAGTCCAGTTGGACACCAATCCGGTTTCTGAGTCTACTGGTCCGGAGATGACTGCTGCTTACGGGGGCGTGACAGAGCTCAATGCGACCGTGCTCCCTGTCTCCAAGACTGATTTGCTGAGAGACAAGACCCCACTGGCGCTGCTTCCTGAGTCGGAACCTCAAGCTGACTCGGTACAGCAGTTTGCTGAGCAGTTAAGTGCGGAGAATGAGACTGCTGAAGGCGTTAAAACGGCTACTTTGGAATCTGAGACTAGTCTGTCTGTTTCCGATGCTGACGGACTTACTCATCAAGTCGCGGCTGGAGAGACAGTTTGGTCTATTGCTCGCAGTTATGGTCTTGATCCAGATTTCTTGCAACATGCTAATCGCATTGCCAATTCCAGAAGATTGATGCCTGGAGATGAGTTGGTAATTCCTGCTGATGAGCTTGTAGAAGACTCTCAAATTTCTGAGGTCGAGCGTCTTCGCCATCAGTTGATAGCTGAGCAGCAGATGGCGGCGGTGTCTCCTGTACTTGAGTCACCTTCTAGCCAGATTGATTTTTCGGAACAAGAGTTGAGGACTGCACCCTTTGAAAGCCCAGTTGCTCCTGGTCCGACCTACGCCGATGTTAGGCAGCGGGCAATGGAAGTTGCAACTGCTGATCCTTTTGTCGAAAATTTATTGTCCCAGGTAACGGTGGTACCTGACTCTCAATTAGATTTGAGGGCTGATATTGACGCTCAGGATGCCGACACTGCTGCTGAAGACCTGTTTGTTGAGGCGAGTGAGCCACAAGTTTTAGCCGCAGGATTGGAGAATGGCGAGGCAGCCGAAGAGGTTGCCCTCAATCCTCAGTTTGTGGATAGTACCGAGGCTGAGTTGACTGGTGTAGAGTCAAGCTCAGAGTCGGAAGAGCTTCTAGCTGCTGCCCCCTTAGGATCTGAAGTATATTCGCCAATCATTGAGAATCCGACGGGTCGGGTCGTAACGCCAGAAATGCCGGTGTTGCCTGATCAAGATGCTTATTTGCCTGAAGCACCTAATCATTTTGATGGCTACATGTGGCCTTCTCAGGGCGTATTGACTTCTGGTTATGGTTGGCGATGGGGGCGGATGCACCGTGGTGTTGATATCGCGGGGCCTGTCGGCACACCGATTTACGCAGCGGCATCAGGGGTGGTTGTTAGTTCTGGATGGAATTCCGGTGGTTACGGTAATCTCGTTGATATTCGTCATCCTGATGGCAGCATGACTCGATATGCTCACAATAGCCGTCTGCTAGTTAGTGCTGGCCAACAAGTTCGCCAAGGTCAGCAAATTGCTGAGATGGGGAGCACTGGATTCAGTACAGGACCGCATTTGCATTTTGAGATTCATATTCCTAACCAAGGAACTGTAAATCCAATGGCGATGCTTCCTAGTCGTTAAGGAATTTTCCTGATGGCACCAATGCAATAGCAGGAGGATTTACTTGTGAACCTCCTGCTATTTTGCTTTTGTATGGTCATCTGAGTCAGTTTCAAGGATGCGGTGTTTGAGTCCAAGTCACTTCTTTGTTCCAGAGATTTGTTGATGCATTACTTTGGCCGTGTGATGTGGCTCATTCTCCTTCAACCCAATAATGGGCAAGGCAGTTTGTGTAGATGCATAGCGTAAGGTGAGGATCTTTTCCAGGGCTTGGGTAGACTAAGCCTGAATTTTGGAAACTGCTACGAGGATGATGGCATGGCGTATGAAAATGAGTTGGCGATCGCACAAAAAGCAGTAATAGCGGCGGCCAAACTCTGCGAGACCGTGCGCCAAGACATGGTGCCTGAAGCGATGGAAAAGAAGGACAAAAGTCCCGTAACAGTCGCAGACTATGGTTCTCAAGCAATTATTTGCAAAGCTCTGAGTGAGTCTTTTCCCAACGATTCGGTGGTAGGTGAAGAAGATGCCGCTGAGCTGAAGTCGCCGGAGATGAGCGATCGCCTGCAGCAAGTGACCCAATTTGTAGAAGGCGTAATTGGGAACGTTGTACCGGAGGACGTGACTCGGTGGATTGACCACGGTAATGGGACAACGGCTACACGTTTTTGGACGTTAGATCCCATTGATGGCACTAAGGGATTTTTGCGCGGTGACCAGTACGCGATCGCCCTTGCCTTGATCGAAGATGGTGATCTCAAAGTTGGTATTCTGGGTTGTCCAGCTCTTGACTTGGGCCACGGGACGACCGGACTGCTGTTTACAGCGGTCCGCGGAGAAGGGACTTACATGCAACCGATTGAGGGTGGTGAGGTTAAGCAAGTACAGGTGGTGCAGCCAGGAGATGATGAGCGCCTCCGCTTTGTGGAAAGTGTTGAAGCTAGCCACGGCAATCAGTCAGAACAAGAAGCCGTTGCCAAAGCGGTAGGCATTACTCAAGAGTCCGTAAGAATGGATAGCCAGGCTAAGTATGGTGCTGTGGCGGCTGGGGAAGCGGCTCTATATCTACGCCTACCATCGCCCAAATACCCCGATTATCGTGAAAAGATTTGGGATCACGCTGCTGGAGCGATTGTGGTGGAAGAAGCTGGGGGAAAAGTTACAGATATGTACGGCAAGCCTCTGGATTTCTATACTGCGGCCAAGATGAACGATAACCGAGGGGTTGTGGTCAGCAATGGAATTATTCACGATGATGTGATGTCCGCTTTAAAGGCTTCTTGAGCCGAGGAGGCGGAGGGTTGGCGAGAGAAGAATATCCGGCTGTAGGTCGTGGCAGGGTGAATGGGGACGTGATTGCATCAGGCCGCTGCGATTTAGGTGCTCGTGCTGGCAAGGGGCAACGCGACATGGCCTAATTCATTGCTGAAAACGTCATGGCAAACGCATACTCTAATGTTTTCGCAACTAAGGATGTTACCAGGGTGCTTGATTGTGCAAAGTAGAGGTGATCTGCAGTGAGTTAATCGCTGAAACCCTTATTCTTTCTTGGTGCTCAAATTAACATGCGTCTGCCCTGCGGGAAACGTTGCCCGATTACGATATTGATGAGGAAATCACTAGGCATTAATGGGTTGACATCCTCATGCTGGAAACGCTTGTGAACTAGATGGAGGTGTCCTGGCGCTTCAAGCGCTATATGGAATACGTTTATTTTTGGGTATGGATGGGCTCCTCCGTGAGCAGGATAGCCGAACCCACCAAGAGTGTAGTAAGTGATATTACACTAGCGTTACTTTTCTGAATACAAGTGTGTGCGGTCTCTCACGTTCAATGCGCCTCAAGCAGCCTTTGACGATCCGCATCAGTGGTTGTTTGAAGATAGGGAGGGGAGATGACCTACTTTGACTAATGCATCTTCACTTCAAGTTTTTGAGCAGACAACCCTTGGAAACGTTTGTCTGCCTTGATCTGATGAGAAATTCTGAATCTCTATCGATCTCCCCCCAACGAGTACTTTAAGGTCAGATCGATGGCGATCGCTGATGGTGGCTAATGATCAGGTCATTGATTCTGCCAAGATTAAGGAACGCTCAGCGATGATTTGATTTTTTTCCTGAAGCGGCAAAATTCCAACTGTATAAGGTCAAAGGGGCTCTGTCATTTCATTGAATCGTCATAACCAGTGTCACAGAGATGAAGACTCTTGATCGTCATACTGGGACTTTGGTAGATGAGCAATTGGTGTGCACAGTGACACCTTGATTACTGTAGCGAGGCTGAAAATTCTTGTCCGTAATTGTGTGAAAAGCTCAATTCAACGACTCATACACAAACGACTCTGTTATTTCGCTAGCTAGGCTGGACTACCAAGCTGTATTTATGGTGTGGCAAGTCCATTCTGATTCAGGGCGAGTAGTTGCCTAATTTGGATTCCTAAGTGTGGTTGCCTCAATGAGGCGAGTGATCCGAGAAAACTAGCAGGTTTATTCGAATGCTCCGACTCTAGGTGATTTTTTTAGGCGTATTTACGGCACTATAACTTCCCAAAAGCTTTCAATAATAAAGACAGAAGATCCCGTACAAACTACTATCTTTGTTGCTTAATGTTAAAACTGCCAATGCAGCTAGGCAATTCATTACGTAGCTACTACCAATATTTGTCACCGTTTTCGCTGGAAATTTGGTGTTTGGCAGAATAGGTTTTATTTGTTTTCCGGTCCCCCTAGTTGAAGATCTTGAGCCCGAGGCATCCCGATGAGTACAGTAAAATTCTTCTGTGATTTTACGGTCGCAATTCCTACTTATAACGGAGCTAAACGTATCAGTGATTTGTTGACACGGTTGAAATGGCAACTGGGTACCGAGCACATTGCTTGGGAAGTAATTGTGGTTGACAATAACAGCACTGACGACACTGTTGCGGTTGTGCGCCAATTTCAAAAAAACTGGCCAGAGTTGCGCTACGCTTTTGAACCTAAGCAAGGTGCAACTTATGCCCGGCAGCGCGCTGTTAAGTTGGCACGGAGCCCTTTGATTGGATTTTTGGATGATGACAATCTACCTTCGGCAATTTGGGTTAACCAGGCAGTGAAGTTTTTGCGAGAGCATCCTAAAGCGGGTATTATTGGCAGCCACATTCGAGGCCAGTTTGACAGTGCGGTGCCGAAAGATTTTGACCGCATAGCGCCTTTTTTGGCTTTAATTGACCGCGGTTCTCAGCCGTTATTTTATGCTCCCGAAAAGAAAGTTCTGCCGCCGGGTGCTGGGATGGTCGTGCGTCGTCATGCCTGGATGGAAAATGTTCCAGATAATCCTGTTCTAGGGGGCCGGACTAAAGACAACATGCTAACTGGCGAAGATATGGAGACAACGTTGCACATTCAGCAAGCTGGTTGGGAAGTTTGGTACAACCCAGCAATGCGAGTTGAACATAAAATTCCAGCCCAGCGATTGACTCATGATTATTTGTGCGATTTGATGCGGGGAATTGGCCTCAGCCGCTATCGCACCCGTACGCTCAGCGTCAAGCCTTATCAAAAATATCCGATGCTGTTGGCCTACGCAATCAACGATATTCGCAAAATGGTCCGGCATCTCATTAAATATCGTGCTGATGTTTGGCGTGATCCGGTGACTGCTAGTGAGATGACACTTTACTTTTACAGTCTGCTGAGTCCTGCTTTCTTTTTGCGGATGTATTTGCAGCGACTCTGGTTGAATAGTTCACTCAGAAAATGTTGGGTTGGTGAGAACTCTAGCAGTGGACTCAATCGACCCGGGACGCAATCGCAAATCGGGCCGGAATCTTTGTGAAGCTCGATCATACGTGCTTGGCATGAATGCTGTTGTGGGTTGGAGGTTCTTGAGCCTATTCGCCAGAGGCTAGTCATGTTGTTTGCCAGCCCAGTATGCTGGAGGTATGGCGACACGATACATCAGACGGTGGCAAAGGGCTTGGCGCAGCCAACAGCAAACCTTACAAAACTCCCTAGGTATTTATCAATATTGTGGCCGAGCCGTCCAACTGGTTTGGCAAACTCATAGCAAATTAACCCTATTACTAGCGGCTTGTACACTCGTCGCCGGATTGCTGCCTGGAGCGATCGCCTACTTTGGCAAACTCATTGTGGATGGGGTGATTCAAGCTGCAGAATCGGGGACACCTGCTGATCGTAATCAAGCCCTGCTGTATCTCGCTATCGAAGCGGTGCTAGTGATGCTGCTGGCTGGGGCGCGTCAAGGCTTGAATCTCTGCACATCATTACTGCGCGCCTTGCTGGCCCAAAAGGTCAATCTCCTTATTCTCGAAAAGGCTCAATTACTACCGCTGACCTATTTCGAAGATTCAGAATTTTACGACAAAATGAGTCGAGCGCGGCGAGAGGCGTCGAGTCGACCTTTGAGTATGGTCAACCGCACCTTTGGCCTCATGCAAAATACGCTGTCGCTACTCACGTATAGCGGCTTATTGCTGCAATTTTCTGGGTGGGCGGTCATGCTTCTTTTGGGGGCGACGATTCCCGTCTTTATTGCTGAAACTCGTTTTGCGGGGCAAGCCTTTCGCTTATTTCGCTGGCGATCGCCCGAAACCCGTCAGCAAAACTATCTGGAAGTGCTGCTAGGGCGTGAAGATTACGCCAAAGAGGTCAAGTTGTTTCAGCTTGGCCCGATGTTATTGCAGCGCTATCAAGCCATCTTTAATCGTCTATATGGTGAAGATCGCGATTTAACGGTGCGGCGCAGTGGCTGGACCTATGGGTTGGGGTTGCTCAGCACCGCAGCGTTTTATGGTGCCTATTGTTGGATTGTGCTGGCTGCGATCGCTCGACGGATTTCCCTCGGCGATTTAACGATGTACCTCACAGTGTTTCGCCAGGGACAAAATGCCTTTTCCGCTATTTTGACGGCCATCGGCGGCATGTATGAAGATGGTCTGTACCTCTCGAACCTGTACGAATTTCTGGAGCAACCGATTCCTCAAGTAGTGGGGACGGCACGCTCTGGCCCTGACCCCACCGATGGATTGCGGTTTGAGCAGGTCTCATTTACCTATCCAGGCTCTAACCGGGTGGCGTTGTCCGCTGTCTCCTTTCACCTGAAGCCGCGCCAAAAGTTAGCGATCGTGGGTGAAAACGGGTCGGGCAAGACGACACTGATCAAGTTGTTGACTCGTCTTTACACCCCTACCGAAGGCCGCATTTTGCTCGATGGTCGCGATTTGAATGAGTGGGATATTGAGGTGCTGCGTCAACGCATTGGCGTCATTTTCCAAGATTTCGTTCGCTATCAGTTTAAGGTTGGCGAAAATATTGGTGTGGGTGATGTACAGCGGTTGGAGCAAGAACCGCAGTGGGCGATCGCAGCCCATAAAGGCACCGCGACCCCGTTTATTGAGTCTCTGCCAGAGGGCTTTCAAACTCAGTTAGGGCGATGGTTTAAGGGCGGACAAGAACTCTCGGGCGGGCAATGGCAAAAGGTCGCGTTATCGCGGGCATTTATGCGAGCAGATGCTGACTTGTTGGTACTGGATGAGCCGACTTCGGCGATGGATGCTGAAGCGGAAGCC
This sequence comes from uncultured Halomicronema sp., assembly GCA_964563415.1. Taxonomy (GTDB): domain Bacteria; phylum Cyanobacteriota; class Cyanobacteriia; order Phormidesmidales; family Phormidesmidaceae; genus Halomicronema. Next base: position 1,896 of record CAZLYS010000014.1, on the reverse strand, counting down.
AAGATCTTTGATCAGTTTCGTCAGGCGACCGAAAATCAGATGGCGATTTTGATTTCTCACCGATTTTCGACTGTGCGGCGAGCTGACGTCATCTTAGTCTTGTCGGCGGGGCAAGTAATCGAGTACGGCACCCATGAAACATTGCTGGCGCAAAATGGGCGCTATGCTCGACTCTTTAGGATGCAGGCCGCAGGCTATCAATAGCCTGCGAGTGATTTTCAGGATTGCTGACAGGGCGTAGATGGAGCGTACGCGAGAAGCTGACCTACATAGCTCCAGAAGGAAAGGCGGGGATATCGGTTGGCGTACAATCAACCTCTGGGGCATCTTGTGTCGGTGCTTCCAAGCTAAAGGAAACACCACAACCGCAAGTTTGTTGAGCGAGGGGATTGGTGAAGCGAAAGTTCCCGCCCATTAAGTCTTCGGAGTAGTCGATCGCGAGGCCTTCACAACTGGCTAAATGCTCAGCCGCAATGACGACCTTAAGCTGATCGATTTTGAGCACTTGATCGGTAGCCTTAGTGGCCTGTCGAAACTGCAGATCGTACGTGAGTCCTGAACAGCCGCCGGGAGCAATGACTAGTCGCACGACGCCACTGCCATAGGGATCCTTGGTTTCCAGGCGTTTGAGTTCGCGGATGGCACTCTGGCTCAGGTGAATCATGGCAACAAAGCAAGGTCACAAATCATTCCATAGCTTATCGTTAAGCTTGACCCGTAGGAAACTAGTCAGTTGCAATCTGAAACCCTTCCAGCGCTTTGATGAGGTCGTGATGCAGGTCCGGGGATGTGGCGATCGCGACGCCAGGCCAAGCATAGTTCGCACAGTGATCGAGTCGAGGTAACGGTTGCCCTTGATGATCGGTCACGAGACAGCCTGCTTCTTGAGCAAGAAAGGCCAGTGCTGCCCCATCGATAAATTTGCCCGCTGCCAGCACGACTCCTCCTAACTGGCCTTTGAGAATGCCGTTCACATTGGGAATTTGATGGTCGGAGGAATAATCTTCAGACACGCTGATGATCGGGTAACGATCGCTCAACTGCGATTTTAAGGGGGCCATTCTGGTGCCCAGCAACACTGTCTTAGTTGGCGACAGTGTTAGCTGTTGGCACGCGTCCAAATCCTGCGCCAGTTGACCAACCCGCGTACCCTGCCCCCGCAGAGCATAGTAATACTGATCTTCCGCCGGACTCAGGGCCAGCACCGCTTCAAAACCATCGGCATTGAGCACCGTCAAGATGATCTGATAGTTGGGAAACCCATCCATGTAAAACCGGGTGCCGTCAATCGGGTCGAGCGTCACCAAATAGTCGCCCTCAGGTCCCAAATCAATTGCCCGAAAGTATTTGGTGTTATAGGACTGCTCAAACTCTTCTCCGTAAAATCGGATGTGAGGAAAACTGCCCAGTAACGCCACTTCCACAAAGGTTTGTACCGACAGGTCGGCATCGGTAAGCGCCATCGAAAATGGATTAGGTCCCTCTTTAGACGGTTGAGCCGCGATCTTTGACTGAATGTGACGCGAATAGCTAGCGGCCAAGCGCAACGGCGGAAGCAGGGTTGCCAAGATTTGCTGGGGAGTCGGCATTGGAGACATGAGCGCAGGGAGTTGAGCAGCGTCTTTATTATCACGGCTGCAGGGCTGACCTGAACTCGACTTCAAGGAATTCCTGCTCTACCGACCAATGTCAGCGCTTTGGCGATCTCGGGATCACTTGCCATGAGTCTGTTTCGGCGAGTGGGGACAACTTCGGGTAAGATGAATGCATAAAAGCTGTTTTGTATTCCTTAATACATTATGAAGAATGCGAAGCAGTAGCGACGTCTTCAAGATGACTACGATCATGGCTTCCGTCACTGTTTATCCCAGTTGCTTCCTGAAACCCCAGTTGGAG
>CAZLYS010000013.1:799-14993 GCA_964563415.1 uncultured Halomicronema sp. | reverse complement strand
GCCAAAGTTGCTCATCATCCAGCAGGGAACCTTAGCCGCTTGGGCCGCGATCGCACTCAACGGGGGAATGTCTCCGAGCACCAGATTCACCCCAGCAGACTGCAGAAAAGCCGCCTCCTGCTCGACGATTTCCGCCTGGCGATCGCGAATGTTTTTCAATGCGGCTAGAGTCGCCTCCTGATCCAGCATCAAACTGTCTTGTTGCAACACCCCAATATCCAGGACCACTTCTCTTAACGCAAAGAGTCCGTCAAAGTAACTCGATAAAAGCCAGCTAGGTGCAGTAGTCGCCAGAATAATATTGATATCGGGACGGAGTTGTTTCACAGTAGCCGCAACAGAAGTCGCGCGAGTGGCATGGCCAAAGCCATGATTGGTAATGGCGACATAGAGCGTTTTGGCAGACATGCCTTCTCCTCTGGGATAACTCTTACAGACTGTCGTACTGAATCATACTGGCTAGTACTTAGACAGCAATGCCCATAACAAAAGGCCCGCCCCAAAGGAACGAGCCTTTCAATTAGCAATAGAGACCGCAGAACCAGGCCTTAGAGTTGAGTCACGAGTTGTTCCTTCTCAGGTACCGTTGTGTACTCAGACACGATGCGACGGAACTCGTCACCATCGATGCTTTCTTTTTCGATGAGCAAGTCAACGAGACGATCAATCACCGCTCGATTATCTTGGATAATCTGCTTGGTGTCGTCATAGCAGGCATCAACGATCTGACGTACCTGAACATCAATGCGGGAGGCAATGTTCTCAGAATACTCAGAACGGTTCATCCAATCACGACCGAGGAATACCTCACCCTGAGACCCTTCTAACGAAAGGGGACCTAAATCAGACATACCGAAACGAGTCACCATCTGGCGAGCCATGCCAGTCACTTGTTGCAGGTCATTCCCGGCACCAGTCGTCACTTCAGCATCCCCAAAGATGATATCTTCTGCAGCTCGGCCCCCAAGCGCGCCTTTGATACGCGCCAGAATTTGAGAGCGAGAAATCAACGTTTGATCTTCACTAGGCATAAACCAGGTCAACCCCTGAGCTTGCCCACGCGGAATCAGCGTCACCTTCTGAACTGGATCATGAGCCTTCACCAAGGTGCCCACGATCGCATGGCCCACTTCGTGGTATGCAATCAAGCGCTTGCTCTTGCTGTCGACCAAAGGCGTGCCTTCCATACCGGCAACGACGCGATCAACGGCATCATCAATTTCAGCCATGGTGATGCTTTCTTTGCGACGTCGGGCGGTGAGAATGGCGGCCTCGTTCAGCAAATTTGCGAGATCAGCACCTGAGAAGCCTGGTGTCCGGCGCGCAATTGCATCCAAAGAAACTTCATCTGAGAGCTTCTTGTTACGAGCGTGAACGTCGAGGATTTCCAGACGCCCCTTAATATCCGGCGGATCAACGGTGATTTGACGGTCAAAACGACCAGGACGCAACAGCGCCGAATCCAAGACATCCGCTCGGTTAGTGGCTGCAATGACAATAATGCCTGTGTTGCCTTCAAAACCGTCCATCTCGGTCAGCAACTGGTTAAGGGTTTGCTCGCGCTCATCATTGCCCCCACCGATACCAGCACCGCGCTGACGACCAACTGCGTCAATCTCATCAATGAAGATGATGCAAGGAGCACTTTCCTTGGCCTTCTTAAACAGGTCACGAACACGAGAGGCCCCTACACCGACAAACATTTCCACAAACTCAGAACCAGAGATTGAGAAGAAAGGTACACCAGCCTCACCTGCGATCGCTTTCGCCAATAGCGTTTTACCCGTTCCAGGAGGACCGACAAGTAGCACGCCTTTGGGAATCCGGGCACCCACTGCAGTGAAGCGCTCAGGCTTTTTCAAGAAGGTCACAACTTCCTGCAACTCTTCTTTCGCCTCTTCAATCCCAGCCACATCGTCAAAGACGACGCCCGTCTTAGCTTCCATCATGAAGCGGGCCTTAGACTTGCCGAAGTTCATGGCTTGTCCGGGACCGCCAGGAGCATTGTTAGAGCGACGGAATAGGAAGAACAAACCGCCAATCAAAAGAAAGGGGAACAGCAAATTACCCAAAACGCCCCAGAGAGCACCCGTGCTGCGGGGAGGATGAGAATCCAAACTGACGTTGGCTTCTTTAATGCGGGTTACCAGCTCAGGCGTATTGCCAGGCAAGTCAACGCGCCAGCGCTGTACACGGTTATCAAGTTGCGTATCCACCGCTTCAACGATGGCCGTGCGACCACCATCGTAGAGATCAACCGCAATCACACGACCCGCATCTAAATAGTCTAAAAAGCGACCGTAGGTCATCCGGGTATTAGCAGCATTTTGACCAGTATCCATGACGTTGGTCGAAAATGCCCCCTGCCAGAAGAAGAACCCTACGACCAGAATGGGTAGTGCCCATAACAGGACGACTCGCCAAGAAAGTTTCATAACCAGGTGGCCTCTAATGCATCGTTAAACGACAAAGTTTCGTTTCTTGAAAACGCTTAGCGTTCTCACAAACACGGCTTTTTTCTTAAATATGACTCAACTGCACTGTAGCGGACTGGGTAATTCGCGGTGCGACTACCGCTACAGAAGAGAATATGAGTGTTAGTTAATTAAATTTAACGTAATTTCTACGGACTGATCAAATAGCGCTGTTAGAAAGGCCGAGCAAGCACGATCTCAAAATTGATTTGTCGGGTCTTGGGCATCTTGACAGCATGGTTTGAGCCGATCATGACATCGTTAGCCTCAAATTGTGTCGAATGCCTGCTAAGCCGATATAGTAGGAAAACTTTTCTAGATCATCAGCACTAGTTACGCTGATACTCAATATTGCTGCCTGGCCCATGACTGTATCAACCATTAGCTCTGATCCCGAAGACCTGAGCAATAACAAATTGCAGTCGTGTGATCGCGCCTTTCATGACTGGTATCGCTTTGTGTTGTCGTACCCTCCTCATTTAGTGCGCCACTATGTCAACCAGTTTTCACTGGGAGATGATGCCATTGTTTTAGATCCCTTCTGTGGGACTGGCACCACGATTGTGGCAGCGAAGAAACTTGGGTTGGCGTCGGTCGGTGTCGAAGCCGTGCCCATGTCACACTTTGCTTGTCAGACTAAAGTCCAGTGGCAGGTTGATTTAGCAGCTGTAGAAACCGCCAAGCAGCAGGTCATCACCATGGCCAAATCGCAAATAGAAACGCCAACGCTGCTTAGTTTTACGCCTGAGCAACAGACGCTTGTGGTCAAAAATTCGATTAGCGATCGCCCACTACATCAGTGTTTGACCTTGAAAAATGCGATCTCCCAGGTAAGCAATCGAGCCATCTGCGACCTGTTCAACCTGGCGTTGGCTTACGTCACGGTGCATGATGCCAGCAATCTTAAGTTTGGCCCCGAGGTAGGCATCCGGCGGCGCAAACGAGAGGATGCTCCCGTGCTGGCATGCTGGCAGACCAAGATTGAGCAAATGGCGGCAGATTTGGCATCTCACCAAGCCTCCCCTAGTGGCACTGCCCAATGTCATCGAGGGGATGCGCGATCTCTGCGGACGCTGCTAGCCCCTCAATCGATTAGCGCCATCATTACCTCTCCCCCCTACCCGAACGAAAAAGACTACACTCGCACGACTCGCCTAGAGTCAGTACTTCTAGGATTTCTGCGCAATAAACAAGATTTACGGGCTTTCAAACAAGCTCTCATTCGTTCTAATACGCGCAATGTCTACAAAGTTGATGATGATGACCAGATCCTCACATCGGAAAGTCAAGTGATGTACCTCGCACAGGCGATCGAGGCACGACGACTGGAGTTGCAGAAAACCTCAGGTTTTGAGCGGCTTTATCATCGGGTTACCAGCCTCTACTTTGGCGGCATGAAACGACATTTTCAGGTGCTGCAACCAGCCCTGAAACCGGGGGCACAACTGGCTTATGTCGTGGGGGATCAAGCCTCTTTTTTTCAGATTATGATCCGCACTGGAGAACTATTGGAAGAAATTGCAGCAGAGGTTGGTTACCAAGTGCAGGGACGAGACTTATTTCGCAAACGCATCGCGACCGCAACGGGCGCTCAACTACGTGAAGAAGTAGTGCTGCTGAAATGGCTAGGTAACCCTCAACATCGTCAATATTTTACTTGATAGACCTGTTTTGAAATATGGCGAAAATCGCTATACCAATTTGGTATCCCAAATCCATAGGGATTAGTGTCTATAGCCAGATGCTGGAGCTACAAACACGTTAAATGGAGATAAGCGATTGCTGCGGACCCTGACCGGTTAAATCTCAAAGTCCTTGAGGCCTACCCTTGAGCAGTGAGGATACGGTGACCATTGCCGATACGTGGCACTGTCAAATCAACCGCTCGCGATTGCTGGGATAACAGCTCTTTGAGCTCTTCCGAGGATTCCTGAAGAGCGATTTTGAGAACGTCAGCCATCAGTCTTCAGCTTCTTCATTAGATACTCTCTATTTGTACCTCTTTTTGGAATTGATATGATTGCACTAAGAAGCAGCCTCTTGCCAGAGGGCAGTAGTTTGTCGCAGGCTGCTGAAATCGCCGTTGCCGAGGATCAGATGATCCAAAATCGGCACTCCCAGCAGGTTAGCAGCCTCTAGTAGTTGACGGGTGAGTTCAATATCTTCCTGAGACGGGTTTAGACTGCCACTGGGATGGTTGTGCGCGACGATTATTCGAGTCGCACCTTGCTTTAGAACTTCCCGAAAAATATCACGGGGATGGGCCAGGGTTTCTGTAGCCGTGCCGATAGTGATGACCTTCATCCCTAAAATGCGGTGTTGGACATCGAGAAAGAGTACCGCAAAGCGTTCTTGAGCTTGCCACATTAACTCGTGGCTGAGGGCCGCAGCGGCCACGCTGGGATCATCAACCACAGTTTGCTCCGGCGGACGTGACTGCAACACTCGTTTCCCTAACTCGATCGCGGCCAAAATACTCGTCGCCTTCGCCGGACCAACCCCAGGAATTTCCATCAGCTCCCGAGGGGCAACATCCCGCATGACGCTCATAGCGTCGCGCTGGTTGGCACCCAAACATTGCAAGATGTATTGCCCTAAGCCCACGGCTGAGAGTTTACCGGGTCCCTGCCCCGTACCTAACAAGATGGCGATGAGTTCTGCCGTGGCCAAGGTTTTAGCACCGTGGGCGAGCAGCCGCTCTCGCGGGCGCTCACTAGAGGGCATGTCAGTCACACGCACTTGATAGGTCGTCATGGATGCACCAGAGCCAGTAAGGTAAATGGGGTGAAGCCCTACTTCCAGTAAACCCAAGAGAATTTCTGCTTTAACGGTGAGTTAACTCATGACAGTTACAGACTCGAACTCGATTGACTACAAAGCCCTACGTAAACGTTTAGCGCCATTCAGCTGCTTGGAAACGCCCCCAGAACTCCCTGATGCTGACAAAGTGGCGATTCGCGAGGCGTTGCAAACCTTTAGTGAGGCCGCAGACTATGAAACTCTCGGCGTCTGTGCCGATACGCTGGCGATCGCTCAGACCGCCATGGAAGCTTACGTCGCAGCTTTGGGTCGCCCCGTACAACTGCCGCTAGAAGACCGCAGCGGGCCAGTCTATCTCAAGTTCAACACGCTCAAGGGGGCTTGGTATCTGGATGGCTATCCTGGGGCTTCACGCGGCGTACTGGTGTCGTTTCATGCCTCAGAGCCAGAGGTTGACCTGGTGAATGGCACCTATGGCCCATTTCCATTCGATTTATTCGATCAGTGATAATTTCGCCTCGGCTGGTTGCCCCAAGGCATTGTCAATTTTCTCTGGGGACACTTTTTTGAGTGGATAAGCAAGTATCGCCGCAAGAGCGCGATCGCATCCGTAATTTCTTAGAACTTTCTGCTGCTTGCTGGGACAGCTTGGGTAGTGTCTTGGGGGCGCTAAGTTTACGAAATTGGCAAGATACAACTGTAGTCAATACTGGCAACGACATCCCCAGTCTTTATAGGCACACCATGACCCAACGAATTCAATGTCCGCAATGTGGAGAAACGAAACTTCGTCGCATTCGTGTGCGAGGAATTAAGAAGTGCAGCAGTTGCGGCACGTTCGTAGATACCCGCCGACGCCTTTGGTGGAGCAAGATTCGTTCAGCATGATGTCAGCGCGTGAAGATGTGGGGCATTTCCTGCCGCATTGAGAACCCAACTAGGTTTTGTAGATGTCAAAAGCTATCTGCTAATGCAGGTAGCTTTTTTTATTACTCACGCGATGTGCAACTAATAATTGAGAAAAGGTTCCAACCCTAGAAGCTAGAGCTATCAACAGTTCTAGGACTTTCTAAGAGCTGAAACCATGTTCGATATCGAAGAGTTTATCATTGCCGTCTTCTTAACAATTGAGGCTCGCCTCAAAGTGTTACTGACACTCTATCCTCCCCGTCGTCGCGGCTTTGCCCCTCGCCTCAGCGACAGTGAGGTCTTGACGCTCGAAATTGTGGGCGAATGCTTGGGCCATCATCGTGACAGCGACCTCTGGCGCTACTTCCACACCCATTGGCACGCCTGGTTTCCGGGCTTGAAAGACCGCACCACGTTCATCCGGCAAGCGGCCAATCTCTGGCAATACAAGCAATTACTCCATCAGCAACTCTTGCAGGAACTGGAGGCGTGGCAGAGCGATTTGTATCGCGTTGATGGTTTTCCGATGCCAGTCTGTGGCTTCAAACGCGCGCGGCGCGCCAAATGCTTTGCGGGGCTCGCCAGTTACGGGCGGTCAGCGACCAAGCTGGGCACGTTTTATGGCTTCCGGGGCCATGTATTGAGCAACGCTCAAGGGCTGGTCTTGGGCCTGGCGGTCACGGCAGCGGATGTGGATGAGCGCGATGTCGTGTTGGAACTGGTCGGGGGTGCCAAGGGACTGTTGCTCGGGGACAAAGGCTATATTCGGCAGGCGCTCACCACTGACCTCGCGGCCCAGGAGTTAACCCTGTTAACCCCGCTGAAGCACAACATGAAGCAGTACAACTCGGCCTTCAATCGCACGGTGAGTCGCCAGCGGCAGTTAGTGGAAACGGTGATTGGCCATCTCTGTTACTGGTTTGATATGGAACACATTGACAGCCGTGACTGGTGGCATTTGACGAGTCGCTTGGCGCGCAAAATACTAGCGCACACACTGATGGCCTACTTCAATCATCTCAATGGCCTTCCCTGCCTACATTTCAGAGATTTAATTAGGGCTTAAGTTAGGAAATCTGTAAGTTGCACATCGCGTTACTCAGTAGAACTTATGTAGTTACTTCTTCAAGAATTTTGGAAAATAAGAAGCCAACACATCAAGCCTAAAGCATAGAGAATTCCAGTTCACTTGAGCAATTAAGCGTTCTAAAGCCTTATGCAAAAAGAGTTTTGGTTCTACACTGCGCCCATAACTGCGGCATTCTATGAGACAACTCTTCAGGCCTTACTATTCCTTCGAAGATAATTAAAGTTAAAAATATCCCGCAGAAATGAGCCTTATTCCCGTTCTCTAGACAGGATGTGAATACGAATAGAGACCGACAGCCATTTTGCCATTCATTTAGGTGGGGTATCCCAAGCATGTTGACGATCGCCGACATTATGACCGCAGACGTACAAGTCATTGACCGTCTGGCCACAGTCGCTGACGCTATCTTGCAAATGCAGACCCACGGTGTGCGATCGCTCATTGTTGACCGACCTTCTCCAGACTTGCCTTACGGCGTGGTGACCGAGCGCGACGTGGTCTACAAAGTGTTTGCTCGCAACCTTGATCCTGATCGTGTGCGGGTACAAGACATTATGCGTCAGCCCTGCATCGCCGTCGAACCCCATATCAGCCTGAGGGAAGCGGCATTAGTCATGTCTGATGCCGGTATTCAGCGCGCTCCGGTGATTCAAGCCGGCGAGTTGCTAGGCATCGTATCCGTAACTGACCTCGTGATGAAAGGCTACGTTGCCAGCACCTTGCTGCCCTAATTATTTGGCTCTCGACCCTTCGACTTCCTGAGCACGAAGGTAGTGGTTTGCGCATAGCCCGGTTTGATGGTCTGCTCTTGCCGTACGTTTCAGCGGTTTCAGGTATTCTCATGTCTCTCAAACCCTCTCTTGATCCGGCTTACGATATTCTCCGTTCAGAAGAACAACCTCTGAGTGTGCTCTTTCACCCCAAAGCTGTTGCGGTGATTGACGCGACCGATCGCCCTGGCAGTATTGGCCGGACCCTACTGTGGAATCTGATCAGTCACCCCTTTGGGGGAGTGGTCTTTCCCATCACTGCTAAGCAACGGAGTGTCTTGGGCATTCGCGCCTATCCCAGTATTCGAGAGGCTCCTGAGCCAGTCGATCTGGCGATCATTGCGTCCCCAGCGGTGGCCGTTCCAGAGTTGATTCAAGACTGTGTTGAGGCCGGGGTCAAAGGGGCGATCGTGCTCTCAGCCGGATTTCGCGAGATCGGTGCTGCCGGGGTTGAGTTGGAGCGCCAGATTTTAGAGCAGTTGCAGCGCAGCTCGTTGAGGCTGATGGGTCCCAACTGTTTGGGCATCATGAATCCGCTGACGGGTCTCAATGCGACTTGTGCTAGCAGCATGGCCCGCCCCGGTAATGTTGGGTTTATCAGCCAGAGTGATGCCTTGTGTAATGCCGTATTGGACTGGAGTTTTCAAGAAAATGTGGGCTTCAGTGCCTTTGTCTCCATTGGCTCCATGCTGGATGTGGATTGGGGTGACCTGATTTATTACCTGGGTGATGATCCCCGCACGAAGAGCATCGTGATTTATATGGAGTCGATCGGTAATGCGCGATCGTTCCTTTCGGCAGCGCGAGAAGTGGCCTTAACTAAGCCGATTATTGTAATCAAAGCCGGTCGTACTTCGGCAGCGGCCCAGGCAGCGGCTTCCCATACGGGTACCCTAGCGGGTCAAGATGCGGTGTTAGATGCAGCCTTCCGGCGATGTGGGGTGCTGCGGGTTGAGCACATTTCAGAATTATTTGACTTAGCAGAAGTCCTGGCCAAGCAGCATCAGCGGCCCCAAGGTCCGAATCTCGCGATTATTACAAATGCTGGCGGGCCTGGGGTCTTAGCCACTGACGCTTTAATCAATACTGGGGGGGCGCTAGCGGCGATCGCTGACGACACAGTCGAGCAGCTCAACGCCTTTTTGCCGCCCCATTGGAGCCACAGTAATCCCATCGATATTTTGGGAGATGCTGACCCTGATCGCTATGTTAAAACCCTCGAAGTAGTCGCTCAAGATCCTAACAATGATGGGGTGTTAGTGGTGCTGACGCCCGAGGCTATGACTGACCCGACTGAGACTGCCGAGCATCTGAAGAAGTACGCTCAAACGGCGAAAAAAACGATACTCGCGTCATGGATGGGGGGCGCTGAAGTCACCAACGGCGAAACCATTCTCAACCGGGCCAGCATTGCCACGTATCGCTACCCCGATGCCGCAGCGCAGTTGTTTAACTTTATGTGGAAGTACAGCTATAACCTGCGGGGCATCTACGAAACGCCAGCCTTACTGCCCGAATCAGAATTTGACCAGACCGATCGCGCCCAAGTACACGACATCATTGAGGCAGCGAAAGTGGCTGGGCGTACTTTGCTCACCGAGTTAGAGTCCAAGCAGATTCTCAGAGCCTACGGGATTCCTACTGTGGAGTCACGATCAGCAGAATCAGTCGAGGAAGCGATCGCCCATGCCGAAGCGTTGGGTTATCCCGTCGTGGTCAAACTGGTTTCTGACGCCATCACCCACAAGATTGATGTCGGCGGGGTTAAGCTCAATTTGCAAAGCGCCGGTGCCGTCAAACGCGCCTACGACGAGATTCAGGTTGCCGTCACCGAAAGAGTCGGGGCCGATGCGTTTCAAGGGGTGACTGTGCAACCAATGATCAACCTTTCCAGAGGCTATGAATTGATCATCGGGAGTAGTGTTGACGCCCAGTTTGGCCCAGTCATTCTCTTTGGGACGGGCGGTCAATTGGTGGAAATATTTAAGGACCGGGCGATCGCTCTGCCACCGCTCAATACCACTCTGGCTCGTCGCCTGATGGAACAGACCAAAATCTATCAGGCCTTGCACGGAGTTCGAGGGCGACAACCAGCAGCTCTCAAAACGTTAGAAATGCTGCTGGTCCGGTTCAGTCAACTCACACTGGAGCAACCGTGGATTAAAGAAATCGACATCAATCCTTTATTGGTATCAGAAGCCGATAGTCCTGATCCCCTACTAGCGCTGGATGCACGGATGTCTTTGTATCCTGCTGACACTGATCCAACCACCATTCCCCGACCGGCAATCCGTCCTTACCCATCGCAATATGTTTTGCCCTGGCAGCTGAAAGACGACATGGCCGTGACTGTTCGGCCCATTCGCCCTGAAGATGAACCCTTGCTAGTGCAGTTTCACCAAACGCTGTCAGAAGAAAGCGTTTATTTTCGCTACTTTCACCTGATGACTTTGAGTCATCGCATTGCCCACGATCGCCTGACCCGCATCTGCTTCGTCGACTACGACCGCGAAATGGCCTTGGTCGTCGATCAGAAAAATCGCGACGGCACCCACGAAATTTTAGGCGTGGGCCGCTTGAGTAAGTCTCACGGTGTCAATGCCGCTGAGTTTGCCATGCTGATCAGCGATGTTTATCAAAAGCAGGGCATCGGCACCCAACTCCTTGAGCAACTGATACAAGTGGGTCGCGATGAAGGGCTAGATTACATCACCGCCGAAATCTTGCACGAAAATCGAGCCATGCAGCGCGTATGCGAAAAGGTCGGTTTCGAGCTAAAGCGCATGCCAGACTTTATCGAAGCCAAGATCGATTTAACCGCAGCGCCACAACCCGCAGACGCAATTGGCAGCTAACCCTCGATGAATGCAGGATCAGTGAAGATGGTGGCAGCGGGGCGATCATTTCCCAGAGATTAATCCGAGTAATCTGCCCGTGGCAGCCAAATTACAAATGCTGTACCGCGTTGCTGACAAGCCCGATCAACGGTTTCTGGCAAGGAGCAGGGCAGCTCTGACAGGGGACTAAAGACCTGGACATGGCCGTGCATTTCTTGAATGAGATCAGCCGCGATCGCCAGCCCTAAGCCACTGCCATCCAACTCACCCGATGCTTGCAAACCACGATAATGCCGCTCAAAAATGCGGGCTTGATCATTCAGCGGAATGCCTGGCCCAGTATCTCCCACGACAATGCCTACCAACTCGGGAAATTCGGGTCGTGAGCATCCCCACTCTAGCCAGATGTAACTGCCTGGAGTGGCATATTTAAGTGCGTTGTCGAGCAGGATGCTCAAGCTCTCAGTCAAGGCCTTTGGATCAGCCTGGATCGCAAGATCAGGCTGATCAGGCATCGCCTGCAGCTGCATATCGGCGTCTTCGGCAAGGGGCTGTGTTAATTCCACCAGCGGCAAGACTACTGATGAAATCGCGATCGCTTGTGGCGTCCATACCCCACCAAAGTGGGCCAAAGAACCGGTCGAGGCAGTTAACGACACCGGTTGCACAACAATATCTTCCGCTGGCAGCAATAACGGTATGGTAGTGGCAGTTTCTTCACGGGAGTCATCCGCCGCCTGCAGCGTATCGTCAAAATAACCTAATAACTCCTGCATGCGATCGCTCTCTCGCAGCATGTTAGTCACCAGCCGTTGGTTGGGATCTTCTAGAGATATTCGCTTGGCTAACAACTTGCCAAATGTCTTCAGCGCCGTAAGCGGACTCCGTAACTGATGCAGTAACTCATGAAAGCGATCAGACTGCTGCGCTTGCAGTTGATCCAACGACGACATTTGATTGTGCAACCATTGTCCGCGCTGATCTAAGACACAGGCTAACGTGAGTGATTGCGCACATTCCTCCATGCGATCGCGCTCCGTATCAAGCCACGGGCGATCGGCTCGCCAACCCACCAACACCCCTAACACGCCCCCCTCATGCATCATCGGAATCGCCAGACGCTGTAAGGGGCCAGTGGGCTCAGCCACCGGACTAGTCTCAGCAGACAGCGACGGCTCCGGAGCGAGAGGATTCGCCATAATCAGTTTTTGAGGGCTCTGAAGCGCCGCTACATTACCTGATTGCGCGGGTAATATTTTCTCTATCGCCCCTGAAGCAGGGCCTTGGGATTCTGGTGGATACAGCGCAACCGGCAATAGGTTAGGAACCTTTTGATCTGACCAACCTTCCGCCAGGTAAACAGCAGTCGAATCAGCCCCAACCAACTTCGTCATCATCGCCAGTTGCGACTGACATAGGGCCGCAAATTCTGCGCTAGCAGGCATCAACATCATTTCAAAGTCGCCTGAATCCCTTTCCAAAAAAAACTTAAACGCTCACAAGAGGCACCATAGCCTGCCCTCGGGCCAGTCAAAAAAGACAAGAAAACCTATCATTTAACCACGGCAAACACACATTCAACGTTTAGACAAGTTGAAATTTTAGTTTTAACCGGATATACTTTGCAGGGTTAGGGTTTTGTAGCAGAAACTACACACCCATTTTATATGTACACCAGAGAGTAGGAGGTAGGCAGGTTGGCAAGAAGACGTAAACGTAAAAGCCGCCGTCGTCTAGAAGGTAGGCGTATTCTGGAGTGTGTACCTCAATATAGTATCGAAAGCGGCACTGATAAACCTGTTACTGCTGCACGTAACTTCATTCACAGCGAAAACATTGCTCCCCCTGCACTGTTACTAGTGAAACGGAATGAGCATACGACAGATCGATATTTTTGGGCAGAGAAAGGTCTCTTTGGTGCCCAATATGTTGAAGAGAACCACTTTCTGTTTCCCAGCTTGAGAGCATTGTTGAATGAAGATGAAGATGAAGTCGTGAGCTTATCGAACTAAGACTTCTGTTTCATAACTGAAATCCCTTTCTTCAAGAAGTTTTTCAGTTTTCCAAAATCTCAACTAGAAACGCTTAAAGTCCCAATTGATAAGAGGTAGAGGTGATTACTCTACCTCTTGTCGTTTTAAAGGTAGCTGCGATGCTAGCGTCGCCAACTCATCGCGATGGGCGGTCACTTGCAACCGGGTCTCTGATGCAGTTGTGCTAGAGCCAACTGGCCTCGCTACATCAGACGGCAGCACACAAAAAGAAACTTGCTCAAACCGATTAGCCCCTCGCCAGTAGAACCACGAAGCTAGAGGGGATAACCCAAGCAACGCATAGGGCCAATAACCCAGTTGTGCGGTCGACATAACCAGCACTAGAGCCAAACACAGCAAACCGACGCCAGCCAAACTTCCCAAAAACACTGCCAAGAAAACGCTGGCCCCTACTTTACCTTCCAACGAGATCTGCCCAGAATCAGCATTCACCTCAGTGACCCGATAGGCTCGACTAGCGAAGTATTGCTGTAGTTTTTCGAGTAGCGTGACATCTGCCAGCGGAGTAACGTAGAGTGCTGTTTCTGTACGGTCCTTAGTCGAAGCGCGAATAAAGAAGAATAGACCAATAAACAGTAGAAAGGTCAAACCAAAAATCGAAGGCGGAACAAATCGTTCAACAGCAATCATGAAAAATACGTCAAGCTCAATTTCCAAACAATTTAGTGATCAGTAAAGCAAGAATATTCAAGCCTTCTACCGTTTACCACAACACCCACTCAGTCACCCAGGCTTTCAGGAGCTAATGCTTAAGCGGGCTGAGACTATTAAAAGCTAAGCAGTCGACTCTTAAAGATTGGGCGAGAGCAGCATGCTTTATAGATCACAGTCATCACCTAGCCTTCTGTATTTTCCCACCTCTTGTCAGTTCTGAAACCGCTGATCTGTAAAGGGGGCATTGCCTTGTTGACGGGGCAACTCCCAGCCTCATGAATCGTACTCAACGACATAAGTTTGCGTGCATTCGTAATCGGCAAGAGGTCGGGAGAACAAGCAAGAGGTCGGGAGAACAAGAGATAATACCAGTTCCCCAGAATAGAACTACAGATCGGAGTTAAGGGCTCTGGGGGCAAGGGGGCGAAGGGGGAAGATGTGTAGCTGGATTTTAGAGAATCGGTATAACTCATCGTTCTCCGGTGAGGGTGGTTCCCCTTTGACGGACGACGTAAGCATCGCCAAGGCGGCTGTTTTTATCCCTTGTTAACGAGCTTGAACGCGATCGCCTGCCTCCACCGATTCGGGATATGCAATCACCTGATCGCCCTGACTCAGTCCCTCTGCTACCGCTGCGGCAAACGTG
>CAZLYS010000013.1:0-789 GCA_964563415.1 uncultured Halomicronema sp. | reverse complement strand
AGGCCGAAAGTGACGGCAGTTTGTTGCGCACGATTGTCCGCGACTGTAAAGACGCAGGTGCCTGCATCGCAGGGGAAGATGGCACTTACGGGAACGCTGAGCACCTCGGTAGCTTCATCAATGACAATGTGGGTATCGACCCGGTAACCATCGCCCAGGGGCACCGCCGGATCGGTAAACTGGGCAATCACATTCACCCGCTGTTCTTCTACCCCCAGTGCCGACACCTTAGTGAAGGCAGCGGGTTCTAAATACTGCACTGCCGCCAACAACGTGCCGTCACCGCCCCACTGGGTAACTTGGATAGAATCGCCCGGTTGAATCTGCACCGCATCCTGAGAGAGAACGTCAATCACCATTTCCAAATTACCGGGGTCACCGACTTCCAGTAGCGGCGTGCCCGCCGTGACATAGCGCGCACTTTCTTCCATCACACGCAGGACTCGGCCTTCTGAGGGGGCAGCAACATCGGTGCGGCGGGCATCATCGGCTAGCCGGGCGAGTTCGGCTTCGACGCCAGCCATTTCGGCCTGATACGCCTCAATCAAATAGTCAGGATCTTGCTGTTCGGCCTGCAAGATGTTGAGATCTTGTTGGGCTGCATTAATCGTGGCGATCGCACTCTCTAGGGCTTGTTGGGCGGCGTTTTTCTCTTGTTCTCGGGCGGTGGCCTCTAACGCGGCTGATTCCCGCGCTTGATCAGAGATCGCGCCCTGAGCAGCCAACTCTTTCGCCCGCTGGAGTTCGCGTTGAGCCTGTTGCCAATTCGCTTCGGCTCGGGCCAGTTCT
>CAZLYS010000012.1:0-15070 GCA_964563415.1 uncultured Halomicronema sp. | reverse complement strand
GGGGTTAATGCTCATATTCGTGAGGTAACGGAACGCATCGCTCAACAAGGCTATATTGCGATCGCCCCCCATATTTATCACCGACAAGCTCCCGGCTTTGCCGTGGGTTATGGCGAAACCGACTTAGCCTTGGGGCGAGAGTACAAGAACGGCACCCGTGCTGATGAATTGCTTAGTGACATCCAAGGAGCGATTCATCATGTTCAACAGCAGTTTCCAGATGGATCATCAGCTGTTGGTTGCATTGGCTTTTGCTTTGGTGGACATGTGGCTTATTTAGCTGCCACCTTGCCAATCGTACGTGCAACAGCGAGTTTTTACGGGGCTGGCATTTGCCAATTCACACCGGGTGGGGGCGCTCCCACGCTTAGCCGTACAGCCCAGATTCAAGGTGTAATACATGCCTTTTTCGGCATGCAAGATCCGCTAATTTCTCTTGCAGAGGTGGACACAATTGAAGCTGCTTTAAGGACACATCAAATAGATCATCGTATTTATCGATACCCGGAGGCTACTCATGGATTTTTTTGTGATCACCGGGGCAGCTATGATGCGGTAGCCGCTAAAGATGCCTGGACCCACGTCAAAAGCCTGTTCCAGGAAAAATTGTTGGTGCCTGAAGGTGCTGTTTGAAGGCGGGTAGAGAGCCTAATCACGTCACTTTTATGAAGTTTTAGCAAGCATTTCCGGAATCCGTAAATTCAACATTGTTGATGATAAAGCTCATGACTACTGTTAGTAAGGGATGCATTAGTATTTTTCTTGCGAGTATTCTTTAAGGGCTACAGTTAGAAAATCTCCTAACCTAGGCCTGACTGCATTGATCCTGAATTTCTGAAATCAGTTTTTTACTGCTTAGTTTACAGGTAAGTAAAATCGTCACAGCAAGAGCATGACCTTCCAAAACCTTCATTCAGACCTAAAAGGTACAACGGCTGAACTGCTACAGCTTTACCAGAAGACACAGCAACCAGAAATTCGTAATCAGCTTGTGCAACTCAATCTGGGTTTAGTCAGGCGTGAAGCTCATCGCTGGATCCGGCAGTCTGATGAATCTTTTGATGATTTGATGCAGGTTGGCAGCTTAGGTTTGATTCGTGCAATAGAGCGTTTTGAATTGTCCAAAGGCTTCGCCTTTAGCTCTTTTGCTATCCCCTATATCAGGGGTGAAATTCAGCATTATTTACGTGATCGTAGCGCAACTGTGCGCATTCCTCGTAAATGGCAAAGTCTTGCTTACCAATCTCGTCAAGCTGTTACTGTGTTGCGGGAACAGCTGAATCGTCAACCAACCGATCAAGAAGTTGCTAACTATTTAGAGATTTCTTTGACAGAGTGGAGTGAAGTGAAGCTTGCTATGCGAAACCGCTCTTTGCTGAGTTTAGATGCGCCAGTTCTGGATGAGGGTGCTGATTCTGCTTCTCTATCCGAGATGTTGCCTGATGCCAAATATCGTAGTTTTCAGCTCGCAGAAGAAGATCGGATTCGGCTTCATCAGGCGCTTCAACAGTTAGAAGAACGCACCCGCAACATTTTGGAATTTGTTTTCCTGCAGGATCTGACCCAAAAGGAAACAGCAGAACGTCTCGGTATTAGCTCAGTCACGGTTTCAAGACGAGTTAAGCAGGGTCTACAACACCTTAAAAGCTTGATGATCTCCCCCTCAGGAGATGAAATAACCTAAAACGTTCCATCCTATGAGAATTGAGCTATTGTTTAGGAGCAATAGCTAACTAAACAATGGGCGAGGAGGCAGAGCCATGGGCGCTATGCTGTTGATATTGCTGTTTCTCCTAGGGGCATTACTTGCCACTGTCGGAGGCATTATTGGCGTTGTGGATGCCTTTCGGACAAGTACTTTATGGGGGATTTTAGCGCTCCTTGTCCCCTTTGCTCTTTTGGTTTTTTGCATTAAGTTTTGGAGCCAGCGTAAATGGGCTCGCAATAGCTTACTTATGAGTTTGCTGGGTTTGCTGGCAATGATATTGCCAGTGTCTTTAGGCGGCGGCCTCGCTTTTTTGAGCGCTCGCAACACCGCTGACCAAGAGCTGGAAGATTTTGCCATTGAGGGAGAAGCTCCTGCCTTGGATAGTGTGACGACACCTGATGGCGCTGAAGGCACAACTGCAGAGACTCCAATAATTGAAGGGGAGGCAGAGCTATTTGAAGAAGCTGTGCTGCCTGGGTTGCCCACTGCTGCCGAAATTGCCCGAGCTGAACTGTTGCCCTCTACTGACCCCAACGAAAGATTTAACGAGATTGACAAGGAACGGAATGACCCGTATGCGTTTGTTCCGATTCCGCCGCCTCAAAAAGCTCCCCCTCCAGCTCCTGAGAATGCCGGTGGAGGGGGGCCTAATCCCACTAATCAGCCAGGTGGTGCTGCTCAGGCTCCACAACCAGGGGGCGGGCAAGGTGCAACAACGCCTGGAGGAGGTTTGCCAACAGCGCCTACTGATCTCCCTGAACTGCCGGAGCCGACAGTCATTGCATCGCAAGTACAAGTGACTGGGGTGGCTAGTGTTGATGGAAAATCTTATGCCATTGTAAAAGCACCTAATGAGCCGACCAGTCGTTATGTTCAGGTGGGCGATCGCATTGCTAACGGAACTGTTTTAGTAAAACGGATTGAAAATCCTTCTGGTTCTGCACCCGTTGTTATTTTGGAAGAAAGAGGACAGGAGATCGCGCTCCCGGTCGGTTCTAATGCGTCCCCCAATGAAGCTACAAATGATGGTAACTCTTCAACTGACGATGTAGCCGCGTTGCCAGTGTTACCGCCTGTACAATAGGGAGCTGCTTCAGAGGCCTGTGTGCCGTGGTGAAGTTAAGCACTACTAAGTCTTTGAATAATGCTCAAGAAGCCCGCCATCTCTCAGAGATGGCGGGCTTCTTGAGTTGCCCTTTTCCTGGGCTCTCTGTGTATCCAGTTGGAATTAGCTCATTACTGACATACTGCCTGACAGTCACTGGAACTGCGAGGGAGCACGGTCGAGGCGCATTCGCCTATGCTGCGCCCAGTTGCAAGGTTAGAACTCCGTTGTAACCATCCCTCAGTTGGAGTAGTAATTCACCAGCTGAGAGTCTTGAAAAAAAACGCTCGGGATGTGGCTGTGCACTTTGAGACAGGATTTTTGGCACCGATGAAACACCTTAACGGGTCCACTTGTGACTCTGTCACTTAGGAGCAAGACTTCCCCTTCAGCTCACGATATCTTCAAGTTGATTGAGCACGGTTGTGACCTCGATCACCCTCTGAGAGGCGTTTTCAGGGATTGGATACAAAGAGATATTACGCTCTAGACCGTATCGCATTATGACGGGCAAACAGTCCTCTAATGTGAAGTCAGAGGATTAATTCCTCTAATAAATATGATTAACAATTAATAAGAAGGGAGTTAGCTAGTGATGAGTGTAGGTGCATACCTAAAAACAGTTCTCAGTTCTGCTGTGGCTGCTTCTAAACGTCATCACTCATTCCATTTGAGGCATGGGCGTTTTCTGCTGGGAGGTATTGTTGGTAGTCTGATGTTGTGTGCAACAGTCAATGCCAGCCCACTACTGAATAATTCAGAGGCTGCCTTCTCTAACTCCGACATCATTGAGGACGGCATTTATCTTTACGGTTCGGCTCCAGAGCTAGATACTTTAGGCGCTGCTTACATGGTGTTTTCGGCTCAAGACTCACACCTAGTGGGAGCAATGTTCATGCCGCAGTCTTCTTTTGATTGCTTCCAGGGTTATCGCGATGGTAACGAATTAGCTTTACAGATTACCAATAGCTACACCCAAGAGGTCTATGACTATGCAATCGCGTTAGTCACTGACGACGCACCGATCGCTGCCGCTAACCCTGACAACTTTGTGTTGGCGCTAGATGGCTTCTATAACCTGGGTACGCCTGAAGACGCAGAGTTAGCAATCTTATCTACCTGCCAAACCAATCAGTCGATGATTGAGACTGAACTATAGGCAGCCATGGCTAATTTCTATGCTGCGCATAACTCATGCGGCATCCATCCTTCTAGTCATGATTAATGCTCACTTACTTACTTTGTAAGGCCTTTGAGGGCTAGAGACTAAGGCCGGACTCCACTTTTGTGCGATGCATTGTCTCTATGCGTTGACCTTATTTGTCTGACCTGGGGACTGAATTTCTTGCTCGACTTCGTTACAAGGTTGACTGTAGAAAACAAAGCGTTATCTTAGGTTGAAAGTTGCGTTTTCGGGGAAGGTAGAAGTTGAACGCAGCCGAACAGGCGACGAGTATCGAGTTTGCGAGCAAAATTGCGACTGTTGTTCGTCTATTTAAGCTAGAGTTTCCTGACTTGCGGGTTGACCTTAAGCCCTGGACAAATGATCAGGATACGCGCTCACTTGTCGATCCTGACTCTATCGATATTGGCCTGCACTTTCCAGGCGTTAGTCGTCTCTTTCGCTGTCGCAGCCTATTGCTACAAATCCGCTTCTACGACGACCCCGATAGTCAAAGCCGACGGGTAATTGGCATGGAAATCGGTGGCTATGATCACCGTGGCAAGCAATGGAATTTTTCGACAATTCATCAGTGGCGATTTATGGGCGAGATTGTGCCTGATGGGAAAGCCGGCGATCGCTTAAAAAAATGCTGCCAACAAGTCTTTGATGTCTTTAGTACCTCGTTTGAAGAATCAGCATAAGGATAAAACTACACAACTTGACAGTAGTTGGGTCGCCTATCGACTCTTAATGAAGCATCCTCTCAGCATTCATGGATGTGTGCTTGATCTGTTAGGCCAACTGTCTTGGTAGCCTTAGTTCATCAATTAGGCAGACAGAATAGTGATGCATAATCATCGTCCGTTTGATTTAGTGGTCTTTGGGGCGACTGGTTTTGTGGGCCAATTGGTGTGTCAAGCCCTTGTCAAGCAAAGTCAGCAGGAGAGTTTGCAGTGGGCGATCGCTGGTCGGTCGGCCTCTAAATTGAAGGCTTTGGCAGAGAGGCTTGCTAACGAGTGTGCTCACATACCCCATATCATTGCCGATGCTCACGACGAAGAGGCTTTGCGATGCTTGTGTTTACAAACACAAGCTGTGATTTCCACTGTGGGTCCCTATGCTCTTTATGGTGATGGCTTGGTGAAGGTGTGCGTAGAAACGGGAACACATTACTGTGATTTGACTGGTGAACCGCAATGGATCCGCCGCATGATCGATCAATATCACACTCAGGCGGCGCACTCAGGAGCTTATATCGTTAACTGTTGTGGCTTCGATTCGATTCCTTCTGACTTGGGGGTGTTTTACTTGCAATCACAGGCTCAGGCACGTTGGCAGCAGCCTTGTGAACATATCAAAATGCGGCTAGTGGCGGCACAAGGCGGAGTCTCTGGAGGTACGATCGCAAGCGGGATTAATCTGGTCAAAGAAGCCACTGAAGATATTCATCTACGGCAAGCGCTGCAAAGCCCATACTTCTTGTGCCCAGAGAGCGAGCATGGCAGGATCCACCCACCGACTTTGGTTCCAGTGCAATACGATGAAGACTTTCAAGCCTGGGTGACCCCTTTTGTCATGGCAGAAGTGAACACTCGGATTGTGCTGCGTTCTAACTATCTGCAGGGTTATGCCTACGGCAAAGCATTTCGCTATGAGGAAGGGATAGTAACTCAAAACGGCCTGATTGGCTGGCTAACTGCCCAAGGCATCAAGATTAGCTTGGATGGACTCGTGCTTGCGATCGCAGTGCCTCTCTTGCGCAGTTTGTTAGAGACAACAATCTTACCCAAACCAGGAGAGGGGCCTGGCGCAGCAGAGCAAATGCGGGGCTTTTATGATCTGCGGATGATTGGCAAAACAGCAGACGGCCACTCTCTGACAGTGCAGGTAAAAGGCGATCGCGATCCTGGTTACGGCTCAACCTCTAAACTGGTTGCTCAAGCTGGTATCTGTTTGGTGAAGGAACTTGCTGTCCAGTCACAACCGGGCGGTGTTTGGACACCAGCATCCTTAATGGGGCAACCACTGCTAGATCGCCTCCAACAGTATGCCGGAGTCAAGTTCACAGTGCTGGAGTGAGGGTGTAAAGTCGCAGAGTTTTCGTAACTCCTACGCAGTTTTGCCGCAAGGAGATGTTTTAAGCTTGGCTAGATCTATCAAGCTTTCACAGGTGGTGGGGCCGCCTTGACTTGTCTAAGGACTGGACGACGCCCCCAAAAACCGGTCATAAATTTGAGTGCCAAAACTTTGCACAGAGGAATATTACGTAGAAGCCAGAGTCCTAGTCGCCGAACTGGCACAATGGGCCACCAGTTATTCGAGAACATGCGATCCAAGAAGTCTGTAAACCCAAGGATGGCTAAATTTTCGACTTTACGCCAGCGTTCATAGCGCTTGAGAACCTTGAGAGCACCAATATCTTCGCCTCGTAAATGTGCCTCAGAGAGAATTTGCGCTAGCGCTGCCGCATCACGAATACCAAGGTTGAGCCCTTGTCCAGCTACCGGGTGACACCGATGAGCTGCATCGCCGACTAAAGCGACTCGATGACGCACGTAATGGCGACTTTGAAAAAGCTGTACGGGAAAAACGAGACGCTCGCTAGTGAGCTGTAACTGGCTTAAAAAGCCTCCAGTGTAATATTCCAACTCTGATAAGAAGGCGGCTTCATCTAGGGTCTGCAAAGCTTTGGCCTCAGCGTGAGGTGCCGTCCAGACAATGTGATAACGATTACCTGCTAAGGGTAAGACGCCCATCGGCCCATCAGGCCAGAAGCGCTCAAAAGCAATATCGTTACGGGGAGATTCATGGGTAACCATAAACGTCAGGCAAGACTGCCAGTACTGCCACCCCCAGATCTTGATCCCTGCACTTTCACGAATGCCCGAACGAGGTCCATCTGCTCCTACAACTAGGCGCGATCGTACCCGTTGGGGTTGCCCTCCCACATCCAACTCAATCACAGCGCCATCGGTTTGATAAGTTACCTGGGTGGGCCGAGCTGGGCACAGCCACTGCACAGCCTCGCATTCAGTATTGATAAAATCTTGCAGCGCTCGCAACATAATGCGATGCTCGCCGACATATCCTAAAAACTCGGTGTCTAGATCTGTGGGCTTAAATTTGACCAATCGAGGACAATCGGCGTCCGAAAGGTAAATGTGGTGGTACTTGCCAATGTAAGGAAAAATTCGGTCCCAAACGCCAATCCCCTCAAAAATCTGCCCTGACAGAGGCGAGAGGGCATAGCCCCGCTCTCTGGCCGCAGCAGCCTCTAGGGTGTTGGCTTCAATGATGGTGATTGATAACCCAGAATCGGCGAGAGCAGCGGCAAGGGTTGCCCCGACGACACCACCGCCAACAATTGCAATATCGCAGTCGAAAGTATCTGTTGACTGTTGATATTTGGTGTGTTGCCAATCTTGCATTATTAAAGAATGAGGTGAATTCAAATCGGGTTCTTTAACTTGAATGTAACGATATTGGTCTAATTGTGCCGTCTAGAGCTTCAGACATTTAAAGCCAAGAAAGCCCTTTGCAAAACCACATTTAGGCAATGAAAGGGCTTTCATCACGAATTAACAAATTCGCAAACAGTTGGTGGCTTATGCCTGCAACGCCTCGCCGCGAGCTGTTGAGCGAGTTGACGATACAGTGGTTACTTTGCGAGCTTTAAACATGCCAAAGCGGCAAAGCCCAGCGCCAAATGCCAGTCGCATCAGCAGCATTGTGGGTACTTCACGCAAAGACTTAATGAAACCATCAAAGCCAAAGATCACTAGGCCTTTGGGGCGAACAATCCCCTGCCAGATCGAGTCTAACCAAGAAGGCAATGTTTCCTGGGTCCAATCAGCTGTTGTAACTTCACCATCCACCAAGCCTGTGGCTTCTAACTGCTCAGAAAAACCTTCGATACTCGAGAAAGAGGGATGAGACCACTGGTCGAGCAATTGACGCATTACCGGCTTTTCCCAGAAGTTTAGAGGCTTGCGGCGGTCGTCGCGCTGGTTCCAGTCGGCAACCACCAGAATGCCGCCGGGCTTCAGTACCCGTAGCATTTCGGCACCATATCTAGCCTTATCTGGCATATGTGGACCCGCCTCAATTGACCAAACCACATCAAAGCTATTGTCAGGAAAGGACAGATCCAGGGCATCATCTACCTGAAACTGAGAAGTCAGACCTTCAGGAGTCAACTCACGAGCCCGCTGAACCTGCTGTGGGCTCAGGGTAACGCCAGTGGTCGAAAATCCATAATCATGAGCCAAGATTCGGCTACTGCCACCGATACCACAGCCCACATCTAAAACAGTCGTGCCTCGGGGCAGGGTATCTAAGTCGGCCCAGCGCACCATCTCATGCACGAAGTCAGACTTAGCCTTCAAAAAATCTTTGCTCCGGGGGGGAGAACCATAGTGCCCTAAGTGGATATGCTCTCCCCAGTAAAACTCCAGTATGCCGTCTTGTGTCCATTGATCGTAGGAGTTAGCAACTGTGTTGGAGGACTCATAACTACGGGGTGTTGCCAAGTAGACAGCAATGCCAACTACCAGTAACACCGCGACTAGCCCCAGGGCGAAATACACAACCATTGAAAGGAACCTTAACAATAATTAATCTGTTCTCTAATGATTGTAGATCGAGTTCGTATCGACTGAAAACTTTCCATCTTTGACACATGCAGACATCCTCTTGGTGTTGCCAATAGTGCAGCCGTCAGACGAGTAGATGTCAGCTTGCAAGCTAATTGTGGAGGTGACCAGCCCACCTCAGAGATTAAGTCAGTGGGCAAGGTTTCGCGCTTTGCTGCTTATAAAAATCTGCAATCGACACGAGTTGGTCGTTGTGAGCATCCCACAAGATCAACTTGGAGCAATTCAACATGTCGCCGAAGCGAACCGTCGTTACTTCTTGAAGCAGGTGATGGTTGCGTTGGTGGCAAGCTCGGAGATGATAGTTCGGAATTCTCTCAGACAGGTGATGGATACTGTGATAACTGATGTCAGCGGTGAACCACTTCAAGATTTCTGGCATCGCAAGATAGCTGCTGCCAGCGATCGCCCCTTGTAGGTAGTCCCACCCTTCGGTTTTGTGTGCGTACGCCCCATCAAAATTGTGCTGCACAAAAAAGATGCAAATAAAGGTGGCTGCGGACAACATGAGCACGATCGCATAGGTGCCTAAGAAAAAAGTTGCTCCCAGCCAATGGCAAAGGACAACCCAACCGCTCACTACCACGATGTTGTTGAGTAAAACATCCCAAAATTCACCAGCACTTTTCCACTGGGTGGGACGGTATGTCTTGACGATATTGCTCAATGGCAGACTCGAATGCTTGCGCCACGTACGCCAAGTGTAACGGATGAGACCAAACAGTTCTGCCAATAAAATCAGCCGTGGTTTGAAAGCTAAATAGAAGAAGCCACCCGGAAAAATCATGAGAGGATGTCGAATAAGGCCATAAAGCCTCTGATCACCAGGGCTCAGCTGGGAAAATTCATCAGTCGACAAGAAATCACCAATACTCCGGTATCGCTCCCAATCGCCATTGGTTTTGTGGTGGTAGGCATGATCTCGTGACCACCAGTGTTGTGGAATTGCATTAACTAGACCCAAGATAAAGCCAACGATGCGATTAGCCCGTTTACTTCTAAACAAAGAATAGTGGCCACAGTCATGCATTAATGAGAAACATCGTAGAGAAAAGAGTACGAGTAGCCCAATAATGGGTATTAATAGAAATGCTGAAATTGTTGCAACCCTAGTGGCCAAAACCCACAACAGGATATAGGGAACTAGCGTGTTTAATACCTGAAAGGTTGCGCGAAGGTTACTACTTTGCATATAAGGGCGCAATACAAAATCAGATTTTTTGACGGTATTCTCCATGAAAGACGGCGTTTCCTCGATACAGGGATTCGAAATTTTGCGAGTAGCAACCTTAAATAGTTGAAGACAATGCAATCAAGTTACAATCAGGTGACTCAGCCAAATTTGGGCCAAATTGAGATCGCCACAAGCTACTTGACCCAGTCTGCAACATCTGGCTCAATCATGAGCTCCTCGAACCAAGAGACACATCAGTCATGTCTCAATTAGCAAAGAATTTGATCTTGACAGTTAAAACGGCCGCTTTGGTCGAACGACCTAGGTAGATTCTAGCTCAAGATAAAGTCATGAAACTTAACGGTATCACCCTTCTCTTGAAAAGGATAGACCGGACATCCATTAAGTAAACTCAGATTTGCGATCATACTGTCCATATAAGGACATGGTGTATTTAGAATTGAACGCCTCACTGTAATATTTGAATCTACTTTTGTATCCTTGATTCGATCTGGATTTAACTAAGTGCATGAGCGAATGAAGTCCTCTTTTATTTTGTTGTAGAAAATATCTGGTAATGCGGCTGCTAAACTTGAGAACTCACTGCGGAGTTGAGTCTTGAAAATGACTGATACTGCTTTCACCCTATCAATATCTATCAGTTATGTATACTTGATATTGAAAGCTTGTAAGATAAATCAGAAAGTCTGTTTTTTGAAAAATTACCGTTGAAATAATTACTCAATCGGCTCACTGCTAATCTTTTGTCGTCATGAACCTCACTTTGAAATCTGCCAGTTTTAATGCTGCGACTGTCGCAAGATAGTGCTTTCTTGGTGAGTCCTAGAAACGGTAACGGCGCTTTTGAGTTGACTGATTTTAACATTTTATCGAATGACAAAAAGTTCTTAGGAAAATGTAGATGAATCAGCAGAGTATTTATAGAAACTGTGAGTGCTTTTTGTGCTCCTATGCGACCTGATTAGATTCAGCAACTGCACTCAATCACTTTAAAAATGATCCACCATCCTGTTGAACGGCCTAGAGGAGATCGCCTGGCTTAGGGTTAAGTTACCTGAGCTGACTCACCGTGGCCTTCAGAGCCGATTGGGTTGTGTAAACAGCTTTGTCTACATTGATCACCCCGATGATCGCGGTGCTCTTTCGTTAAAAGGTCTTTTGTCCTGCTGGTCTTACTTTACCAAGTTCTTATGGTCCAATGCTGGGAGACAATATGATGCCTCAAGCGTTGCAGAGAGTGCGCACAGCAAAACATAAAAATCGGCAATCTACCCATTGCTTCCTTGTTGAAAGAAGACGCTATCAGTTGTGACTGAGGCTTAAAAGAGTCTCTTAAGCTTTTCTTTGTAAAGTCCCAAGCAACCCAGAGCTCCGACAGTTTCACGATATTCTATACCTACACACATCCGATTAAACTGCCTTTGGAAGACGAGATGAACAATCTCAATGACGAGTTCGGCCTAGACCGAATTCCCATAAAGCTCCTGCTCTTTATCGATAGGCGCCCTAGCTCTGGAGAGTATGTACAACAAATCCGTAGGCACCTCAAGGAGCTCGACTATGAGCAGTCTTTCTCTTTGGAGGTGGTTGATGTTAGCGAGCAACCATACTTGGTGGAGCACTTTCGACTCATTGCAACACCCGCCTTAGTCAAGTTTGCTCCTGGAAAGCAACAGGTTATCTCAGGCAGTAATATCCTTGCGCAACTCGATCAGTGGTGGCCTCAATGGCAGCGAGAATTAGAGGCTCTACCGGTTCCAGAGCCACAAGCATCGCCTGCCGCGACCTCGACCGACGCATCAGTATTAGTGGAAGGGGGAGATTTAGAACATTCTATTGAGGTGATGAAGCTCTCGGACGAAATTTTTCATCTGAAGCAGGAAAAAGAAGACTTAGAAGCGCAACTGCAGTTTAAGAATCGGATTGTCGCTATGTTGGCCCATGATCTGCGCAATCCTTTGACGGCCGCCTCGATCGCTGTAGAGACCCTAGAACTCGGTTATGGTAGCCCGGCCGAAGAGAATAAGCAGTCGCTTTCGCCCAAGCTGACAGCCCAGCTATTACGCCATGCCAAAACCCAAATCTGGGCGATGGATCGCATGATTTCAGACATTCTGCAAACGGCAAAAGGAGCCGGTGCTGATCTGCATATTCAACCCCAAGCGACCTCTTTTGATCGCTTAGTGGTGGAGACAATGGCTTCAATCCGTAACAAGCTTGAGGCTAAGGCTCAAGAGATTGCCATCGATATTCCTCAGGATCTGCCCCCGGTGTATGTGGACTCTGGACAGATTCAACGAGTGCTTTCCAATTTGTTGGATAACGCTATTAAGTACACCCCGAATGGTGGTGAGTTATCCGTTTCGGCGTTACATCGCACAACGCAAAAAATCCAAGTGTGTGTGAGAGACACCGGGCCAGGCATTCCACCAGAAATGCAGGAAAATATCTTTGAGGATCGTTTTCGCCTAGAGCGAGATGAAGCTAAAGACGGTTACGGAATTGGGCTGGCGCTGTGCCGCCGGATTATCCGTGCCCATTACGGCCAGATTTGGGCCGAGTCAATATTAGGTGAGGGCAGTGAATTTTATTTCACATTGCCAGTTTTTCAGGCGGTTTCGCTTTGATGCGGGACTGATGTTTTGTTTGGTCCAACTTACTTCTTAGTTGCCAACGCTCTTGGGGGCAATGGTGCAGGCTAGTAAATCTCTTCTACTGCAATAGCAAGTAGCAGTTTGGTTAGATCACTCTAGAGTACTGTAATCGCCATCTAACAAACCTTTATGTCCGAATTCCAGCTTCAGCATTCCGAATGCTGCTAATGCCGAATATAGAACTTCGGCATTAGGCATGGCTCACGTCAGGCAATGAAACACTGCTAAACAACTTCTTACTCAACTTGTAGAATGGCTCAGGCGTGATTTGAACACGCGACCAAGGGCTTATGAGTCCCCTGCTCTACCACTGAGCTACTGAGCCAGGGCGTTTTACGCAACTTTTTCAATTTAGCACAAAGCGGTTTCTCTACTACCTAGAAAACCAAATCAATTCTCCCGGAAACCGGATACGAATTTTGACGCCTATTCTTCTGGAAATCGTAAGGGTTGAATTGGCCTGGAAGGAGACGATCGCTTAGGCATTGGGAGTACAGACTGATCATCAAGTTCAGCACTTAGGCTGTCATGATTTAGCATCAGTTCCGTAGACGGATTGTCAATTGCTTGACGTTGTTCAGATTGGTGGATTTTTTGTAATTCACGGCGGTAGTAATCGCGCTCTGCCGCCACTTCTTGATAGCGCTGGCGAAGATGGGTTTCATGATGTACCCGTTCCGCCAGCGCGGCCTGCAGTTCTTGGATACGAATTTGTTGCCGTCGGACATCCGTCTGCAGCGCATCCACATCGAGAAGTGGATTAATGGCTATCTCTAGTTCAGCAAGCGATCGCTCTTGTGTCCATTCCTCGCTGAGACCATCGGCTTCAGCAAGTTGCGGTTGCGACTTATGAGTAGAGGTGTGATCAAAGGTAGCAAGATCCACAATCATCGCTTGAATCGTCTTGATGATCTGCCCCAAATTAAGGTGATGATTACCTAAATCAGCGTTGAGGTGATCAAGATATTGTTTGGCAGATCCTAGATATTGGCTTAGATGCACCGTCATCGAACGAGCCACCATCACCTCTGCTTCTAGAGCTCGATAGTGCTCTTCAGACCCCCGCTCCAACATGGGCACAGTTTGTTGTTGATGGGTTAAATATTGCAGATAGGTTTGGAGTTCCGTATGGCTCTGTTGAAACTGAATATTGAGCTGGTCAAAAGCTTGTTGCTGCTGATCGATCAACTCATTCAACCGAAACCCCATGACCCCCAAAAGGTGATCTTGAATCTCGGTAAATTGAGCTAGCTGCTGTTTTAAGTGAGTGATGGCCTGTTGTTGAACATTGGCGTACTTTTCAGTACTGGCTAGTTGAGTTTCAACCCAATATTTATCTTGAACTTGTGCCGCCAGGTCTTCTAAAGACTCTAGGGCTTGATCGAGCGCCTGCTGAAGTAGACACACCCGCTGAACGAGCTTGAAATCAAGAGAATTGCTCTGTTGCATAGCGAATACACACTGCGAAAAGCGGGAGATGCATCAGGGTGGGTCCTTACTGTAACAAGGGACCTCGCGAAATGTTGTGCACCACACCACACTTGTCGTCTATGAGACATTTCTTTGCGAAGACTTGAAACAATCGATACTTAAGACATCCCCTCATTAAGATGACTAAGAACTGAGAGTATGGTGCAGAAATATGGCTTTTGTCGTTGTCTAGTCATTGCGGCGATGAAGCCACAGACCACCGGCTTGAGTTGCCGCATTACCGTACACTAGTTGGCAGCTCAAACGCTACCCAGAACCCGCAAGTTCACGGCATCTCGTTTGGTAGAACGTAGTTTTTCTAACCCTATCACCGTACTCTGATGTGCTCAACCAATGGAGATTCTGCCATCATCATCCCGTCGGTTAGAATCAACCATCGATTATCCATAACAAGTTCGGTTCAATGACCTTTTCTGCTAGAGCGCGAAAACGATTTGGCCAACATTGGCTGAAGAGTGCCTCCGTTTTAACCAAAATCATTGAGGCAGCGACTCTTAAAGAGTGCGATCGCATTCTCGAAATTGGCCCTGGCACAGGTATTTTGACCCAGCGTCTGTTGCCCCAGGTCGCTCAGGTGGTTGCGATCGAAATTGATCGCGATTTATCCCGTCGGCTCCGACAACAATTTGCCGGAGTCGCTAATTTTCGACTACTCGAAGGCGACATGCTACAGCTCGACTGGACGCAAATCGCCGCCGCTACCATAGACGGCAATTTACCTAATAAGGTCGTCGCTAATATCCCTTATTACATTACTGGCCCACTTTTGGAGCGACTCTTGGGTACCATTGTCCACCCCCCACCGTCTTCGTTTGACTCTATTGTGCTGCTCGTACAACAGGAAATTGCTGATCGCCTATGTGCGGTCGCGGGCTCTAAAGCTGTTGGCAGTCTAACCATTAAGGTGCAATACCTGGCGGAATGTGAAATCATCTGTCCAGTGCCCCCCAAAGCTTTTCAACCGCCCCCCAAAGTTATGTCTGCGGTCATTCGGCTGCAGCCTCGACCATTTCCCCTAAAGGTGGCTGACCCAGCTCTATTAGAGCGCCTCTTGAAGTTAGGGTTTGCCAGCAAGCGCAAGATGTTGCGTAATAACTTAT
>CAZLYS010000011.1:0-15083 GCA_964563415.1 uncultured Halomicronema sp. | reverse complement strand
GGCTAAACGTCTAGAAGTCTTAATGCGTGGTGCCCACTCTATCAAAGGCGCGGCCCGTATTGTGGGGCTAGATCTCGCTGTGGGGGTGGCCCATACGATGGAAGACTACTTTGTCGCGGCCCAAAATGGCGAACTGGCCATCACCCCCGCTGCAGTCGATGTGCTGCTCAACGGCGTGGACTGGTTTGCGCAGCTGCAGCAACTCTCTGCCAACGAACTGGCCCCCTGGCTCGACAGTCAGGCAGACGAAATCGCTCAGCTCCAAACAGATATCGCCGCCCTTTTGACCGAGGCTCCCGCCTCTGCCTCTGCGGTTCCTGCCTCTTCCACCTCTTCAGCGCCAGCACCTGCTGCCCCGCCATCCTCGCCTGCGCCTGCCGCCCAGCCCTTTTCACCGCCAACTGCTGTCCCTGCGCCTGCCGCCATTGCCACTGAACCCGTATCCCCGCCTGAAACGATCGCGGGCGATCGCACGGTGCGCGTTAGCGTTGACAATCTCAATCAGCTCATGGCGTTGGCTGGGGAAGCAGTGGTGGAGGCCAACTGGCTGCAGCCGTTTATGGATTCCTTGCTGCAGCTCAGGCAAGAAAACCGACAGTTGCTCCGAGCCCTAGAAACCATCCAGCAGGAAACCGATTTACCCGAGGCTGCGGCTCAGCAGTTGCAGATAATTAGCCATCAGGCTCAAGATGGCCAGCAGGTTCTCGGCGATCGCTTAGGCCATCTCGAACAGTTTTCGCGGCGCTTCCATCAGCTTTCCGATAGTCTCTATCGCGAAGTCATCGCCAGTCACATGCGACCGTTTGCAGATGGGGTGCAGGGATTTCCACGCATGGTGCGCGACTTGGCCAAGCAGGCAGGCAAGCAGATTCATTTAGATATCGTTGGGGTTACCACTCAGGTTGATCGCGACATTCTGGACCAGCTAGAAGCGCCGCTGACGCATATGCTGCGCAACGCGATCGCCCATGGCATCGAATCCCCAGTGGAGCGCCAGGCGGTAGGTAAACCCGCCGAGGGCCGCATTACTATCGAAGCGTCCCACCGGGCTGGCATGCTGTCCATCACCATTAGTGACGATGGCAGCGGCATTGATCTAGAGCAATTACGGCAATCAGTCGTGCAAAAGGGCTTAACGACAGCGGCACTCGCCACCCAACTCAGCGAGACAGAACTGTTGGAATTCCTGTTTTTGCCAGGATTTTCGACGGCTAGCCAGGTTAACGAAATCGCCGGACGGGGCGTGGGACTAGACATTGCCAAAAGCATGGTGCAGGCGGTGGGCGGCCTGCTGCGGGTTTCGTCTAAATGGGGTCAGGGCACTCGCTTCCACTTCCAACTGCCGCTAACGCTGTCCGTGATTCGAGCGTTGCTCGTCGAGATTGCTGGCGAACCGTATGCCTTTGGTTTGACTCGCATTGATCAGGTACTGATGGTGCCACAGTCCGATGTTCAGGTCAGCGAAAATCATCCCTATGTCGTCCTTGATGATGCTAACGTCAGCCTGGTCATGGCTCCGCAAGTCCTAGAACTGCCCGAATCGACGGCGCCCCAGCAATCTTGCCTGCCTGTTGTGATTCTGAGCGATCAGACCCACCGCTATGGTCTTGTCGTTGATCGCTTTTTAGGCGAGCGCGATTTGGTGGTGCGGCCGCTGGATCCGCGTCTCGGCAAAGTGCAGGACATCAGCGCCGCCGCCGTGACCGAAGACGGTTTGCCGCTTTTGATTATCGATGTGGCCGACCTGGTGCGCTCCATCGACCAGCTGGTCTCTGGCGGTCAGCTGCAGTGGAGCCAACAGTCAGTCAACGCGACAGCAACGCGACAGCAACGCGTCCTCGTCGTCGACGATTCCATCACGGTGCGCGAAATGGAGCGCAAACTGCTGCAAAATCGGGGCTATCACGTCGATGTCGCAGTCAACGGGATGGAAGGCTGGAATACGGTGCGAACGGGCGATTACGACCTGGTGATCTCCGATATCGACATGCCCCGCATGAACGGCATCGAACTCGTCCGCAACATCAAGAACCATCCCCAACTCCACACCCTCCCTGTCATCATCGTCTCCTACAAAGACCGTCAATCAGACCAGCTGGCAGGCTTGGAAGTTGGCGCAGACTATTACTTAACCAAGAGCAGCTTTCACGACAACAGCCTACTGAATGCCGTCACGGATTTGATTGGAGTGTGAGGATCGCAGGGGCGGGGATGGCAGGATGACCACAGGGATGTTGAATTGAGGATGTGGCTGGAGAAAAATACCGCTTACTTACCCAACTACTCAATCCTCCAGCTACCTACCCCTAACCACTGCCCCATGTTCACCCTCGCCATCGTCAACGACACGGAAATCGCCATTGAAGCTCTACGCCGTGCGATCGCAACCGTCCCGGATTATCAGCTGGCCTGGGTTGCCCGCTCCGGCAGCGAAGCGATTCAACGGTGTGCCGAGCAGCGACCCGACGTCGTGTTGATGGACATGAACATGCCATCTCTAGATGGTGTGGCCGCCACCCGTCAAATCATGCAGCGATCGCCCTGCGCCATTTTGATCGTCACCGCTAGCGTCACTATCCACATGGCAAAGGTCTTTGAAGCGATGGGGTACGGGGCGCTAGACGTGGTAAAAACGCCGCGACTAGGGGCCGGTGATGCTGAGGCGGTGCAAACATTATTAAGCAAGATTCACACCGTGACGAAGCTGATTCACCGCCCTCACAACGCTGCAAACGTCCAGGCCAGCGCTCCAGCCAGGTCAACCCGCCAATCCGCAATGTTGCTGCCACTCCTTGTGGCGATCGGAGCGTCAACGGGTGGCCCCAATGCGTTGAAGACGATTTTCAGTCAGTTGCCGCCAGACTTAAAGGCGGCGATCGTGGTCGTACAGCATATCGATGTGCAGTTTGCCCCCGGTTTAGTCGAGTGGCTCAACCGCTTTTCGACCCTGCCAGTGGCCCTCGCTCGTCCCGGTAGTGCCCCGACTCCCGGCCAGATTCTGGTTGCCGGTACGAACGATCACTTGATTCTGCGGCCCAACCGCACGCTGCGCCATACTCGACAACCGGCAACCTATCCTCATCGGCCCTCGGTTGATGTCTTTTTCCGCAGCGTTGCCCAGCACTGGCCGCGTCCGGGGCTGGGCATCTTGCTCACAGGCATGGGACGCGACGGTGCAGTGGGGCTTGGTCAGTTGCGGGCCGCGCACTGGTCAACAATTGTCGAAAGTGCTGAAAGCTGTGTGGTCTATGGAATGCCCCGAGCTGCCGTAGAAGCCAATGCTGCCCGCCGCGTGCTGCCAGTTGAAAGGATGGCAAAGGAGATCGCCTCGGCTGCCCTCACTGACTCTAGCCATTCCCGATAGCGCATGCGACTGGGCAAGTTACAGGCCAGAAAAATATATAAGCGGTAACTTTCTTGCTCACATCAGTTTTCCACCAGAACAAATCCGAGTAAAATCATCGATTTTTGATCAGGGGAAAGTCTGGCCATAGATTGAAAGATCGAATTCGAAACGGAGAAATCAAGGAAAGAAAAGCTCGTGCGCAGAAAAAGAGCTCTATGTGACCATAGATTTTTTCGCTAACTGGCTGTTAGCCACCGTTTATCTCAACAATAGAAAATTGCCAGCTTGAGTAACATTTCAATTCATGTAGAGTAAGGAGATTGTCAACGGGGAACCCTAAGTTTATATCCCAATGAATGACCTTACTGATTCTGGATTTTTCTCAGTGATTCTACTCAAAAACGTCTCAAATATCATCTCACAGGAATTACTTTGCCCATATCTTCAAGGCAAAACGTGAAGACCATATGACAACGACAATTCTACTATTCCAATTTTGCATTTATTAAGTTATGGATCAGCCTCTTCTATCTGGTATCGCTTCCGCTTCATCTGCGACACAGGCTGATGCCGGGGCCACTGCCTCAGTGACTATGCGAAATACTCCTCAGTCACCAGTGGTACTTCTGATTGATGACCAACCCATCGTGGCCGAATCGATTCGACGTCTGCTGCTAGGTGAACCGGATATTCAGTTTCACTACTGCAGTGATCCACAACAAGCGATTCCATTCGCCATCAAAATTTCACCCACAGTTATTCTGCAAGACTTGGTGATGCCTGACACTGATGGTCTCATGCTGGTAAAGTTCTTCCGCAATACCCCTGCAACCAAAGATATTCCGATCATTGTGCTGTCCAACCGTGATGAAGCCATGGTCAAAGCGGAATCATTTTCTCAGGGGGCCAATGATTACTTGGTCAAGCTGCCTGACCCGGTGGAACTGATTGCTCGAGTCCGGTACCACTCGACCGCGTATTGCAACCTGATGAAACGTCACGAAGCTGATCTGACATTGGCTTATAACAGGGAACTAGAGTATCGCGTTGAAGCCAGAACTGCCGAACTCAAGCAGGCACTAGAAAACCTTAAGCAAACTCAAAGCCAGCTAATTCATAATGAAAAGATGAGTAGCTTGGGACAACTGGTAGCGGGGATTGCCCACGAGATTAATAATCCCATTAATTTCATTCACGGCAATGTCGAGCACGTTGAGCGATGCGTCACAGGGTTGTGTGAAATTCTAGAGATATACGAGCAACAATCTGACAGCTCCAGCTCAGTACTACTTGACAAGTATGACGAAATTGATTTTGAGTTTGTTCGAGCTGATCTACCGAAGATCATTCAATCTCTGAAAATTGGTACGGAACGCATCCAAAATCTAGTGTCGGGCTTGAAAGTGTTTTCTCGATCTGATGAGGCTGAAATCAAGCTGGCCGACATCCATCAGGGAATTAATAGTACGTTGATGATTCTCAAGCCAAAGCTTAAAGAGATTGATGTGACTTGTGAATATGATGAGCTGCCCAAAATCGAATGCCTTCCGGGGCCGCTCAATCAAGTATTCATGAATGTTATTGCCAACGCGATCGATGCGGTTGAGAATGTGGAGAATCCTTCAATTTCCATTCAAACAAAGAGACTTTCTCCTGATCTCATTCAAGTGACAATTTCTGATAATGGAGCTGGTATCTCTAAAGAGACTCAAGCTAAACTCTTCGATGCATTTTTTACGACAAAATCAGTTGGCAAGGGAACTGGATTAGGGCTATCCATTAGTCACCAAATCATTGTCGAAAAGCATGGTGGAAATATCTCTGTTGAGTCCGAAGTTGGCCAAGGAACAACTTTCCGCATTGAAATTCCAGCTCATCATAGTGACTATAGTGACTCCGTTCTAGATCTGGGCATTTAAGACCAAAGTACGGTGCCAAAATTTGTTTGAACGCCTTCGTCACTTTGGTATTAATCATCTTGAGTTCTATTGTGAGACTCGCTCCTGAGCCCTGACTGGCCGAAAAATCAGCGCGTTTTAACGCGGTCTGAGAAAGCTGA
Organism: uncultured Halomicronema sp.; assembly: GCA_964563415.1. Lineage (GTDB taxonomy): Bacteria > Cyanobacteriota > Cyanobacteriia > Phormidesmidales > Phormidesmidaceae > Halomicronema. The sequence continues at coordinate 9,678 of CAZLYS010000011.1, read as the reverse complement.
GCGTTGGCGGAGCCACTCCGGAAGAGTATTGCCCCCTTTGACCTGAGAGCCTATGAGGCTCATCCCATCAACGAAGGTTGCCACGCTTTAGACCGGTGATCTCAACGTTGCGGCATAAATTTGTGGGGTGTCCTGGGCCATTTCCTGATACACCTGCTGGATCGAGGTATTAACCGCCACCGTTTTGGCGTCATACATCTGCATCACCAGTTTGGGATAAAAGCCAATCCCCACAATCAGTGCCAGAAAACACACTGCGATGAGGATCTCCCGTGGGCCAGCATCATCAAATTTGGCCTGTATGGGCAAATCGCAGTTATTGCCAAAACAAGACGGTTCATCATTGCCTTGCAGTTTGAGGTCTAGATCATTCACATCGCAAGAGGGGAGAACATCGCACATCGGCAGCGCCTTAGCGCCATAAAACACTTGCTTAAGCATCGACAGCAAATAGACTGGTGTCAGGATCAAGCCCACTGCCGAGAGCCCTACCATCACCGTGCGGAACGTTTCACTATAAGCGCCACTCGTGGTGAAGCCCACAAATACTGCTACCTCACTGGCAAAGCCGCTCATTCCCGGTAAGGCCAGCGAGGCCATCGCTGCCATGGTGAACAGCGCAAATACCCGAGGCAAGGCCTGACCAATGTTGCTCATCTCGTTCATCATCATGGTGTGAGTGCGATCGTAGGTCACCCCAGCGAGGAAGAACAGCACAGAAGCAATTAGCCCGTGGGAGAGCATTTGCAGGAGCGCTCCACTAATCCCTAAATCGGTAAAGGAAGCGATGCCTAGCAATACAAAGCCCATATGCGATACCGAGGAGTAGGCCAGACGGCGCTTCATATTGGTCTGAGCAAAGGAATTGAGCCCCCCATAGATAATGTTGATAACACCCAGTACAGCCAAAATTGGCGCAAAGTAAACATGGGCATGGGGCAACAGTTCGAGATTAAAGCGAATCAATCCGTAACCGCCCATTTTCAACAGCACGCCCGCCAAGATCATTGAAACCGGCGATGAGGCTTCGCCGTGAGCATCCGGAAGCCAGGTATGAAAGGGGAAAATTGCTAGCTTCACGCCAAAAGCCGCCAACAGTCCGGCGTAGAGTAGGAGTTCGAGCGACAGCGGAAAGGTCTTGAGCTGCAGTTGGGCGATGTCAAACGTCACCCCATCGCCATAGAAGGCCATTGTTAGGGCCGCTACGAGAATGAAGATGGATGCAGCGGCGGTGTACATCAAAAACTTGGTGGCTGCATAGCGCCGATTTTGTCCCCCCCAAATGCTCACCAGTAAATAAACGGGAACGAGTTCAACTTCCCACATGATGAAGAACAGCAGCAGGTCTTGCGCGACAAAGACGCCAACTTGGGCCGCATACAGCACCAGCATGAGGGCAAAAAACAGGCGGGGGCGACGGTTGACTCGCCAGGCTGCAGCCATTGAGAGTGTGGTCACCAGGCAAGCCAACAGTACCAGTGGTGCGGATAAACCATCCACTGAAACCGTCCAGTTCAGCCCTAGGACAGGGAGCCAAGTAAAGCTTTCGACAATTTGAAATTGGGCGCTGGTCGCGTCATAGTGTGTCCAAAAGAGAACGCTCATAAGGATTAGCTCAAGGCAGCCCACCCCGACGGCGTACCAACGACACCAGTAGTAATTGCTGGCTTTGGGAATCAGCGGCGTGAAGCAAGCTGCTACCAGCGGCAGCAGGGTGAGGAGCGTGAGCCAGGGAACGTGAGCGATCGCCATAAGAGTTAAGAGCACTTGCTAAATAGAGGACTGGCCAACAAGCACCGTTGATGGTGGTCAGACACTTGTCGAAAACAAGCTGCCTTCCATCGGATTGAATCGATGCAACATGGCAGAAACATTGATTCCATTCTATGGTTTGAAGGCTCTTTCCCTTTCTCTGTTTTTTAAAGTATTTGTAATGCTACTTAACAGAGAAAGTTATCGATCAAGAATCGCGATATCAATGCTTGCTGCTGCAGTCTGCAAGTTGTCATCCTGAAGTCCCTCAGCCAAGCAGTCTTCGAGGTAATAAAGTGCAATGCTCGGTCAGCTTGGCAATTCTGGAATATTCACTCATTGCTTATTGACCTTGAGCCAGTTTCGCCTCGCGTACCCACTGCACCACTTGATCGGGGGTGGGGCACAGGTCTGAGCGGCGCATCGTCATCGTGTGCAGCTTGCGGATTTGGGTATGCAATCGGCCTGGGGCTTGCAGCGAGAGTTGGGTAACGGAAGCGACCCCGCCGTGTAACAACAGACCGCAATAATCACTGCCGACGCTGGGCAAGCGGGCTAAATCGGCCAGGGCAATCCATTTTTGCAAATAGCGCTGGGGCAGTTTGAGTTGAGCCGCGATCGCCTGTAATTGCTCCGGCGATCGCGTCACCCTAAGTAGATCGCTCGTCGTTGCTAACCCTGCCTGGTGTAGTTGAGCGAGGTGTTCGACACTGAGCCCCGGCAGCTTTTGTAGTGCATGAGATTGAAGATTGATAGCAGCCATCAGAAAGAACTCAATAATTGGGGCCAAACACCTTGTCGATCTCAGATCTGCCTGGAATGGGTGTGTGATTTACTGAAGCGGCGATCGCATCACGCTAAGTCTTCAGTCTATTACTGCAGCGCGGAGGTTATGACACTCTTTCGATTCTTTTCCCTTGTCTCCACTGCCCCCTGGTCCATCTTCAAGGGTTGGCAAACTTCCGCTGCAGAGTACTGATTGTGTTTCACAACGATTTTGCTAATTACGTGAAGTCGTTGACTGTTCAACTTTTACAATAACGTCAAGCGACTTGTCCTGGCTTTAGGCTACTGTTCACCGTGAAACTCACACTGGCAAGTCTAGGCTTCTAGCCTTGCGAGGTTTGATGACTGAAATATCAAATTTTAGACTGATGGGTTTCGTTTTTCTTGAAGGTGCTCTCTATGTTAAACAATGACGTTGCTCTACTCTGTGCTCAGCTCAGCAAGGAGATCTACGAAGGGTTTGAGGAAATTGTTTTTGACAGTATCCCAGGAGGAGAGGCGACCCTAGTCGAAAGTGATGACGCGGGGCAGACTGATACGCAAGCCGCGGTCATTTATGCACCAACAGCTCAATCCATTTATCTCGTGTTTCGAGGTACCGAAAAAGGGCTGGATTGGATCAATAACTTTCAGCTTCGGCAGCAGATTTATCCCTATGGCGATCCTGCTGAGACCAATGTACGCTTTCATCGCGGCTTTATGATGGCTTACTTTGCCGTGCGCGATCGCCTTCTAGAAGTCGTGCGCGGGTTTCCGCAAGCGCCCTTAACGTTTACCGGCCATAGCCTAGGCGGCGCGATCGCCACCATTGCCGCGCTGGATGTGCAATACAACATTGCGCAGCACACGGGTCAAGCCATTGAGCTGTATACCTATGGTTCGCCTCGGGTGGGCAATGCCGCCATGGTGACCTCTTTTGATCGACGAGTACCCAACAGCTATCGTTTTGTATACGGCTGGGATGTGATCACTCGTGTCCCCCGAGAGTGGCAGGGCTACGAACATGTGTCTGAACTACAGCAGCTAGGCTCACGATGGACTTGGCGTGTTGTCAGTCGTCGTTTTTCAGACCACAAGATTGACAACTACATTGCCGCCTTAGAAGCCAGTGTATGACAGGCATCAGACTGATGGGTTAGTGCTTATAGCGGCATGCAGTCGAGTCAAGCACACACTGTTCCCGACTCCCTATTCCCTGTTCCCTTCAAGCAAACGAACTGTACTTGACCAAACTGCACAGGGCTATAATTGAGCCCCCGGTTTTGAAGAATGCTTGATCTGACGGCTCCCAAGTGTGGAGGCGGGAGCTTTGATTGAGTTCAATAGCAGCAGCTCTAAAGGAGCTGAGCTTTAGAACCAACCGTCTTGTTCCAGCTCCTCGATGATCTTTAAACCCCGAGGATCGCCGACATTCAAAATCGCGGTGCGGGCATCTTCACGGACACCCAGATCTTCGTCCTCGGCAAAAGTCTCGATCAACGCATCGATCGCGGTGGCATACACCACATTCGAGGGCAGCTCGCGGCAGAGTTGACCAATAGCCCAGGCACAATTGCTCCGCACGGCAGCGATGGGGTCACGACGCATTACTTCAATAATGGGTGCGAGGGCGCCAACGACAGTTTCATAGTTGACATTGACCATCTGAGCCAGGGCACTCGCTGCCCACAAACGGACTGCCGGAATATCTGTTTTCAGGGCGTCAATTAAGGGCGCTAAGGCTTCGGGGGTATGACTGTTGCCTAAGGCCCAAACCACCCCTTTGCGAACGTAACCATTCCAGTCGTAAAGTTGCTCAATCAGAGGCGCGATCGCCGTTGAGTCAGGATTCCGTCCCAGAGCATAGGCGGCACTCACCCGTACCAGGGGGCAGCTATCTTTCAACAACTCAATCAAACGGGGTACGGCGCGGGGTTCTTCTAGCTCACAAAACGCTCTTGCCGCCAGCATACGCTGCTGTGCTTGAGGCGAATCTAGCAGCTGCAGCATTTCCTCCGGATCAACCTGAGGTTCTTCGCTGGCTTCCCCTGCTGGAGCAATCTGATCGAGCGGATCCTCAAACTCAGCGTCCGGGTCAATAATTTTAAGCTCGTCTTCTTCATACATACCAACACTTTACAGCACTGTTTTGCGTCAATCGAGTCCCCTGATTGAGCAATTGAGGCTTCCGGTTGCTGGCCTTAAAAAAGTGTCATCTTTCTGCCCTGTTTGCGACAAAGTCTGCTTCACTTAAAAACCATCCCCTTTGGAGGTACAGAAAGTATGGTTTGGATGCGATGGAAAAAAGTGCTGTGTGGTAGCGCGATCGCTAGCTGCCTGATGCTGACTGTAGCTTGCCAATCGTCCCCAGAGACGACCTCCTCAGAAACGCCGGTCCCCCCAGCTGAAGAGGCGGCGGAACCGACAGCACCCTCTACCGAGACCTCCACTTCTGAGGTCGCACCAACAACAGAGACCCCCGAGGCTGCGAGCCCATCAACCGATGTCGCTACCGCTCCAGAGGCGGCAACGCCTGCCCAGTCTTGCTCTGCGTCCGCTTTTATCGTAGATACCGATCCTGCTGGGTTGAATGTTCGCGGTGGTCCGAGTAGCGAATTTGCCGTTCAGGATACGTTGCCTACAGCAGCGCCCGTCGAAGTCACCATCGTGGGGGCAACGAATGAGTGGTTTTTAATCAACGAGGCTTGGAGTGAAGACCAACAGGAGCTGCAGCGCCCCGGTTGGGTATATGCGCCATTGCTAGGCGTCAGCACTACGAGCTTAGATATCAACGATCCTGAAGCACCCACGACGCTATACGCTGAGCCGGATGGTAGTGCGACTGTCACGGCGGAAATCCCCAAATATTCGGAAGTTACCTTGCTGGGTTGTACCGGTAATTGGTTGCAGGTGGAAGCCCCGGAGGCCACGGGCTGGCTAGCAGCGGGTGAACAGTGTAGCAACCCAGTCTCAACCTGCCCATAGTTCGGACTGGCGGGGCGATCGCCCCAACCGTTCAGTACGCTCATCCCTCCTGGTCGTGAGTCTGCCGAGTGAATATAACAGGGGTATCGATTAAACAACAGGAATCTGGGCATGATTGAGCTATTAGACATGCAAAGCGATCGCGTTATCGGCGTCAAAATTGATGGCAAAATCCAGAAAGCCGATATCCAAGCCATTGAGGCCGCTTTTGCTGAAAAGTTTGATCAGTTCGAGAAAGTTTCCATCTATGTCGAAGTGGCTAATCTGGGGGGCATCACCCTAGAAGCGTTGATCGAAGACTTAAAGTTTGGCTGGTCAAAATTCCAACGCTTTGCCAAAAAGGCGGTTGTGTCTGAGCACCAGTGGATGGACAAGTTAGCGACCGTTGGCGATAAACTGTTTGCCAGTATTGAGGTCAAGCACTTTAGTTTCGCAGACAAAGATGACGCCATTGCCTGGGTCAGCAGGGCATTCTAAACCCCAGAGCAGTCTCTAAATGGCAGATATCTAGCATGCTTAGCTTATCTACGCTGTTGAGGTGCAAGCTCAGCCCTGTCATTGAGAGTGGACGGGGGATTTTTGAACCTGATGAACTCTAGAGACGATTAATGTCATGTCTCTGTAAGCCATTTAATGAACATTAATGCGACGAAGTGTCCTAATAGACGCCACTAACTAATATTTGGGGCCACAATAGAAATGTCAGCATGCTGCAAAGAGCTGGCTACCGGCAAGCCCTCCTGAACCGGGGGACTAACCAGGCTTGGTATCGCAGTTAGAGGTCATAAGCAGTCTCTCGTTGGAGGTGAATGATGACTCGGTCAGTTTGGTTTTCAATGTTGATTTTAGTCGGAGCGATCGCGGGGACAGCAGAATCTGCTCACGCTCTGTGTGTTACCAATGGTTCCTCGACACTGCGCCGGGGGACGGCGGCTGATGATGCTTCGTTTGTGAACTCTAGTCCGGCCACTGCTGACTCAAATTTCAAGCTAGAGCTTGACCTTAATAACGGGTTAGATTTTTTAGAAACTGATACTGAAGACGAAGAGACCTCCTCTGAGGAAAGCGAAACTGGAGGGGAGTCAATGGCTCCTAGCAGCACCGATGAAAGCACTGAAGCTGAAGCTGAAGAAATGACAATCTCAGATGTTGAAGGTAGCAGTAGCTCTGCCGCAGACTTGGATACGGTTGATTTGCAGGCCCAAATCGAGATGTCTCGTGAGGATTACCTGAATTCTCGCGCTAGTGAAATTAATGAATGCTTTTGATTAAAGTTTTAAGAAAGGCTAAGGCCATTTAGAAAATATCCATTTACGAGGCGAGTTGCGTTTAGTGCCCGCTAATTGATTTGCCTTCGCGGTTTTTCTGTCGAGGGCCCTATGGGCAGTCCTTAAAACCAGCATCGGACTTCTACTGAGTTTGGGTGGCCAATAGGGGGGCAGCGGCTAACAGTTCTTGGGTATAGGGATGCTGGGGACGGTTGAAGATCGTCTCGGTAGAGCCCATTTCAACAATTTTGCCCGCCTGCATAACCGCAATGCGATCGCACAAATAGCGCGCCACCCAGAGGTCATGGGTGATAAAGAGATAGGTTAGGTCAAATTCTTCCTTGAGTTCCAGCATAAGGGAAAGCACCTGGGCTTGAATGCTGGCGTCTAACATACTCACAGGCTCATCGCAGATCACCAGTTTAGGGCGGGTAATCAAGGCCCGAGCGATCGCCACTCGCTGCTGCTGTCCCCCTGACAGATCGCCAGGAAAGCGATCTATATACTCATCAATCGGCGTGAGGCCCACCCGTTCCATCATGGCGCGCACTTGTTGAGCAATTTCGGCAGCGGTGCCTAACTTGTGAATGCGGAGAGGATCACCAATGCCTTGCCCTAGCGTCATCATGGGATTCAAGCAGGCATGGGGATCTTGAAAGATCATCTGCATGTTGCGTCGCTGCTTTTGGAGCTCTGAGCGGGCTAGGTCGGTGATATCTTGCCCCAGCAGCCGCACCTGTCCAGAGGTCGCAGGCACAATCTGCAATAGGGTGCGAGAGAGGGTGCTTTTGCCACAACCAGACTCGCCCACGAGGCCAAAGACTTCGCCGTGATACAGGCTAAACGAAACACCATCAACCGCTTTGATGACTTGACTGGTTTGGCCGCCCAGCAGCCGCGCAATCGGATTTGCCGCTAGGGTATAGTGCTTGGTTAGGTCTTCCACTTCTAGCAGTGATGCGGCAGTGGGCTCTAGTTGGTCACGAATGGCGGCCTGCTGCAGATCGAGGGCTGATTGCAGTAGAGATTTCGTGTACTCATGTTGGGGTTGCTGGAGTACCTGCTGTGACCTGCCCAGCTCCACCAGTTCTCCTTGATACATGACGGCGACGCGATCACAATATTCTGCCACCAACGCCAGATCATGAGAAATCAAAATCAAGCCCATGTGGCGATCGCGGCACAGGCGCGTCAGCTCTGCCAGAATCTGCGCCGACACGGTAACGTCTAAACTGGTTGTCGGTTCATCGGCCACGATGAGCTTGGGATCCAAGACCAGAGCCAAGGCAATAGCGACTCGCTGGCGCATGCCACCGCTAAATTCGTGGGGATACTGGCCCCAACGCTCAGCCGGAATATGGACGGCTTCCAGGGCGGACAGAGATCGCGCCTTGGCTTCCTGTTTTGACAGTTGTGGTTCGTGGGCTAATAGCGTTTCTAGACAATGATCACCAATGGTCATCAGGGGATCGAGTCGCGTCATCGGATCTTGAAAGACGAGGGAGACTGCTTCACCGCGAAAATGCCTGAGGGCTTGAGCCGACATCGCGGGAATAGACCGGCCCTCAAAGGTGGCTTCCCCCGCGATGCGAGTGCCTTTGGGCAATAACCGCAATGCCGCCCGCCCCAGAGTACTTTTACCGCAGCCCGACTCGCCCACCAATCCCAAAATATCGCCCGGAGCTAGCGTTAGAGACACATCGTCTACAGCCCAAGTCAGCTGTCCTGGATAAGACACTCGAAACTGGTTTAACGACAGCAGACTATCAGGCATGGTTGACAGGATCAGTAATTAACGAGAGAACATCCCACTTTTCAGGGGGTTAACGTTTCGCCTCACAGCTCTCCTTAGAGCGCAGGGACGTCTTAGCTTCAGTCCCGCCGCCCCTCTTAAAAATGGGGTTGGGAAAGGAAATCGAAATCTGCCACTCATTTAACACCGAAACGGACAAGGAGTTCTGAACTCCCTGCCCGTTTTGTAGCCTGTCATGGTGAGTGAGCGATTCAGGCCGCTAGTAGGGTGAGTGCAACTAGGCTAGCCGTAACTGTATAAAACACTCCAACCACCTGCAGTTCTGACCAGCCTGAAAGTTCGAAATGGTGGTGCAAAGGAGCCATCCGGAAGAACCGCTTGCCCTTGCCGTCAGGGCCTTTGGTGGCTTTGTAGTAAGACACTTGAATAATCACCGAGAGGGTCTCAGCAAAAAACAGGAGGGTGACAATCAGCAGCCCAAACAAGTTGCCGCTCAAAATGCTAACTGCCGCCAAGGCTCCGCCCACGGCAAGGGAGCCCGTATCGCCCATAAAGACTTTTGCGGGGTTGCTGTTGTGAACGAGGAAACCTAAACAAGCTCCACTCATCGCCCCACAGAAAACCATCAGTTCTGGATGCGCTGGAGCCACCAATGCCCCTAAGCCCAACAGTGCTATCGCGGCGGTGCCCCCGAGTAATCCGTCTAGTCCATCGGTCAAGTTAGTTGCATTGCTCTCAGCAACGAGGACAAACCCCGCCAATGGCCAGAACAAGATTCCCAGCGGTAGGCTTAACCCCAAAGGCAGGGCCAACCGCGTGAGTTCAGCCGGTTGAGTTGCCATGACCCACCCACAAAACACGACGGCAAAGCCAATCTGCAGTGCTAGCTTCATCCGTGGAGAAATGCCTTTGTTGGACTTGCGGCGTAGTACTTGCCAGTCATCTAGCCAGCCAATGAAGCCATAGGCCAGAGTCATCGCGCCCACTGCCACCACGGGGGTAGCCAAACCAGTGAGGGCAAGCGCGACTAACACGCCAACGGGGACGAAGAAAATCCCGCCCATGGTGGGGGTACCGGCCTTTTTAAGGTGCGCTTGCGGCCCTTCTTCGCGGATAAATTGACCCGTTTTTAACGCTCGAAGAATCGGCAGGGCG
>CAZLYS010000010.1:0-15338 GCA_964563415.1 uncultured Halomicronema sp. | reverse complement strand
TGGGGGTCCATCGCGATCGCACTTTCCTGACGGCACGCCCTTTATAGCATGTCTATCGGGTTCCCTATTTTTAGTAAGAAGCCCTTCAGTCATGGCGATCACCAATCTACTGGTAAGCTCTGCTGCCTATCTCTGGAATCGCCGCACCTGCTTGCAACAGATGAAAACGACATCGACAACCGCCGAAGTCGTCAGCTCGCAATCTTGATGCCACAGGAATCGGCTACCTGGTTTAACCGAGCCCTAGCGGGGATCGATTGCGGGAGCGCGATCGACGAGGCGAATTTGGTTTTGCTTGACCACCACCGTCACCAACGGCAAGGGGCGCTGGGCTGGCCCCTGCAACACCTGTCCGGCAGCGTCATACTGCGAGTTATGGCAAGGACAGATAAAGCGGTTTTGTTCGGCATCCCAGGGCACTGTGCAGCCCAAGTGAGTGCACACGGGTTGAATGCCATAGGGTGCAATTTCCGGCCCGGTCTCGATCACCAAATAGGTCAGCTCGGGGTCAGGTAAGCCCCTAACGGGCAACGGCTCCCCAGGCATAAGGGTCGGTAGTAGTGCATCTACCGCAATGGGGTTGCCCTCTAGATCCAGAGCCTGTTCTCCTTGCAGGTAGTCAGCACAACGAGCATTATTGGGAAAAATTGTACACAGATTTTCGAGTTCAGTATCGTCACTAACGGCGTGAGTCGGGCGCAGCCAGCCGAGAGCGATTGCCCCGGCACTACCCCCGACTAAATACCGCAACAGCCGTCGGCGTTGCGCAAACATAGATTGCTGGGTCATTCATTTCACTCTCAATCAGGTCATTCCAGCCGAGACGATGCGCTCGACGCTTGGGTGTGACGTGTTAGCGCACAGCCGCAGTAACCGCACAGCAACCGCTGCAGAATCCTACTTGCTTAACCCCAATAGTTTTCGAGCCCTTCTCAAGTATGCATCGCCAGGCCACTACACAGGGCAAGACTCATGCTCATCACTGCTTTGGTTACCCTGAGCGGGCTTTATTCTCACAATCAAGAAATCAGCCTAGCCCTCTTGCCCAGTGCTTCTGTAGCAGCCAGATGCCGCCCACACTCGCGGCACTAACCCACGCGAGGCGACCACTTTGTAGGTGCCCTGTCAATAAAAAGATACCGCCCACAATCAAGAAAATAAAGGTACAGCTGCCCGCGATCGCGAGCATGGCGCGAATGGCCTGAGTTGCAGCCAGCATCTGAGCGGCTAGATCATCCCCTGGGGGCATGGGTACCGCAGCCTTGAGTGCCGCTTGAAAGGATTCGTATTTGGGCAAATCAACTTGATAATAGGTGCCCAACTCAGCATCCCGCAGGTCTCGCACGGAGTACAAGCCAAACTGTTTGGCATGGGCGATCGCCTGACGAATTTGGCGCTGGGTGGCCAGCGATCGAAACGCCTCAAAGATGGACTCTCGATAGACACCGGGCTGCGCCATGTCTAAGATGCGCTGGCTCAGTTCAGTTTCCGAGAGGCGGGGGGCAAGTTGCGACATCAAAGTAGCTGGAAAACAGCATTAACAGCAATCAACTTTCGTACATGTTTAGCATTCATAAACTAACTCTCATCCCTTCCCGTGGAGGGGTGCCCGTAGGGCGGGGTGGGTGGCAAAAACTGACAGGCGACGACCCACCCCATCGCCCCTCCCGTGGAGGGGAATCAAAATTGGATGAAAGCATGAGGCTAAGCACATACCAACTTTCAATTGACTGCTATTTAGTATATGCGAACCATCCAGCGGCTACATAGTTGCGTGCTACTGAGGGCATGGCCTGTTACAGACCGACGAGTTCGCGGAACCAGTCATCATTGCGGAGGTCAGCGAAGGTGTCTTCCATCTGAGCATCAGTTCGCAGATTAGGATCGAGCCGGACAGCAAGTTGCAGATTTTCCAACGCGATGTCGTATTCGCGCTGTAGCGTGTAGCAGAGTGCCTTGTGATAAAGCGCTTTAGAGTAATCGGGGTCAATTTCGAGGGCACGATTAAAGCTGGTGAGAGCTTCGTCATCCCGCCCAAGTTTCATCAGCGCTAACCCTTGGTTATCCCAAGCTTTGGGAGCCTTGGGGTTAAACCGCGTGGCCTTATCGAACGAAGACAAAGCTTCTTCAAAGCGCTCTAACTCTAAGGCCGCTAAACCTCGATTGAGCCAGGCAACCGCGTCATTGGCCTGGATTTCAGTCGCTTTTTCGAAGGACTGGAAGGCTTCGCTATGTTGCTGTAAAACGCCGAAGGAGACTCCCCGATTGACCCAGGCTTCTTGGTAATCAGGTTTGATGGTCAGGGCTTTGTCAAAGGCGGCGATCGCCTCTTCGCGTCGGCGCAAGCGCCCCAGTACCATGCCCCGGTTGACCCAGGCTTTGGCATCTTCCGGATTCAGCATGAGGACTTTATCGAAGGCTTCAAGGGCTTCTTCATAGCGCTTGAGATCCTTCAGGGCTTGCCCTCGTTGGAACTGGGCTGCCACTTGATCGGGCGCAAGTTCCAGCACTTGATCAAAAGCCGCGATCGCTTCCTCCTGACGCTCTAGTCCCACCAAAGCCAGGGCTTTATTGAGCCAAACTTCGACATTCTCAGGCTGAATTTCGAGCGCTTCCGTATATTGCTCTAGGGCAGCAGCGTAATTTTCCTCAGCGAGGTACTGGTTGGCAGCTTCAATCCGTTCATCGGCAGAGAGGAAGAGGTTAGGGCGATTTTCGCGCAGGCGGGTGATCAGGCCAGATACTGTCTCCAACTGTTGCTGCGTCGTCGCCATAAAGGTATTTGCCACGTACTCGGGGGCAACCTCGCCCAGTCGCCGCATGATGGCTTCTTTTTCCCCTTGGGCTTCTGCTTGCAGGGTAATCAGTCGCTCTTGTACTGTGCGTTTCACCTCTTCTAAATCAGCGATGACGTCGGTGCGACCCGAGGCAATGTCTTTTTGCAGTTCAGCAAGTTGATTGGCAAAGTCGGTCTCGATCTCGGTAAGGCGCTGACGGGCTTGCTCTTGGCGGGCGGCAGATTCCCCTTCTAAGGTGCTGACATGTTCAGTCAGGCGCTGGTCAAAGCCGTCGAGTTTTTCCAGCATGCGATCGCGTCGGTTAAACACCACGTCGCGCACATCATTCATTTGCCGCCCGACCTCATCTTCCATGCGGGCCAAGCTTTCTAATGCAACAGTGGCGCGATCGCGGCTGTCGCCCTGCAATTGTTGAATCGTCTCTGACAGTTCGGTGGCGCTCTGTTGCACAGCTTCCCAAGTGACCGTTTTGTTCTCATCCAGATCGGCCATCAGGTCACTAAGCTGCCGCCGAAAATCGTCAGCACTGCCCGTCAACTGGTTCAGCGTGTCAGATTGCTGGTTATCAACTTCGTCTTGCAAAACCGTAAAGCGGTTCATAAAGTCGTCGGCAGACTGTTGCAAAGCCGCTAAAATCCGGGCTTTGCCCTCATCAATCTCGCCCTGGTAGCCGCTGAATTGGGATAAGAAATCGTCTAAAGAGCGGCGCAAATCGGCCAAAATGCCTGCTCGTTGCGCCAGCACTTCATCTTTGATCTGGCGAAATTGTTCTTCAAAGTCTTTGATCGATCGCTCCATGGTTTGCAGCGCCAAGTCGCGATGGCCCAAGGTGCTGGCCTGCATTTCATCGAGTTGCCGATCCACCGACTGCTGGCGATCGCTCATGGCATCCATCACGCGCTGCTGATATTGCTCTAGCTGCGCTTCTAGGTTGTCTCGCAGGGTGTCAAAGTAAGGGGCAAAGTCTTCTTGCAGTTTGGCCAAATCGGCCAGGGTGCGATCGCGGGCCCCTTCCACCGCTGTGGTCAAGTCTTGCATCTGCGTCGCAAAGTCAGTGGCAGACGTCGCCATATTCGAGAGGGTTTCACCCTGGGTCGATTCTACCTGCTCAGTCATGGCCGTCAGCTGTTGCTGAAAGTCCTGAGCCGTCACCTTTACAGAAGCCAGCACCTCAGCCGTCTGAGCAGCAGCATCGGTATCCACTGTCTCTGCTCGTTCTTGCATCCGCTTTTTGATCAAAGCGGCTTGGTCTTCGACATTGGCTTCTAAATCGGCCAAGGTTTTGGAGAGGGTCGAAACCTGCTTTTCCCAATCTTCTAAAGTATGGGCCTTAGAGTCGTTGATTTCTGCAAGGGCCTGATTGAGCACGCGACGCTTTTCGGTGAGTAGGTCTTTGAAGCCTTCTGCCTCTTGTTCGATATCGCCGCTAATGTCTTCAGCATCTTTCAGGACGTTGCTGAGTTCGCGGGTGGCCGTGCGAATCTTATGCTCCAAATCAGACATTTGATTCAGCTGGGTGCGTACCGCCGTCGCGACCTCTTGCACAACCGAACGGCGTAAAAACCACAGCATGACGACTCCTAACACCAGCAATAGCGCTAACGCCGTCAGCAAAATGGCCACTAGGGTCGTTGCCCGAGTAAAGGCTAAGTTGGCTTCTTGCTGCAGCCGTTCCAGTTCGGCCTGTTCGTCATTGGTAAGGGGCTGAGCGATCGCGGGGGCGGGAGCCAACGATATGACTGGGATTGAGGTGACGCCACTACCCAGTAGGCACAACGTGACCAATACGCTGTCACGACACAACTTGGTGAGAGAAGAAGAAAAACGATGCGGCATCGGTCTCGCGATCACACGGCAGGAAAGGGCTGAATCGGCCCTTCGTCTAAGGATACTCAAAGTACCGCTCAACGATACGCTTAGCATACCGTGAAGCCCTGATGGGTAGAATTGCCCCCTGCAGTTTTGCGTCTGCGATGAGTGGCGATCGCCAAAAGTCGGGTTCTGACAAATTGGATACCTGCCTCATTATCTTTATGGACGAAATTTAGCACCTGTAGGCTGACATCTAAATTGCCGCCGCTGTCATGGTCTAAACCAGCATAAAGCTACGCTAGTCAATTTCAGTTTTGACCACGCACAGCCTCTACCGGAGGGCAGGATGCTAAGCATTGCGCTGATTGCGATACTTCCAGGCCAAGTTAAGGATTTGTCCCCAGGTGCGGTTCACTCGCTTTGGTGTACATTGCAGAAGTTCCGAGAGTTCGCCTGCATCCATCTCTTGTTGCCCTGCGCGAACTTGTGTGCGGCGCAGTTGCAAGAGCTGCTGTTGTAAAGGATTTAGCGTGGCGACAAAGCCATCCCACTCTTCAGACGAGAGCCCCAGATTATGCTCTAGGTCGATACCTAGCCACTGATGCACCATTTGCCAATTGTGGACTTGGGCAAATTTCTCGACATGATACTTAAAGCGCTGCTGCAAGTAATCGCGTTGACGTGCCGTTAAGTCAAGGATTTCGTCAATTTCGCCAGCGGGCATATCTTGCAGTCGCAGTACGAAATAATCGATGCAGTCGTGCTGATCTTGCGCTTCCAGGTATTCAATCAGTTCTTGAATGATGCGATCGCGCAGCACTTGATCCGCTGGATCATCGGCCTCGGTGACCATTTGCTCCCGCACTTGCTGCAGTGCCGGAGAGCGATTTTGCCCCTCCATCTCATCCGACCGAGCCGATTCCATCGCCCGCTCAATATCGACTGAGGTTTCATCCGGCTGTCGCCGAGCAAAGGTCTGAGCCCGCAGCACAATAATCTGCTGATTCACCGCACCGGGAATCGTAATACGTCGTTTGGCGTACTGCTCACAAAAGGTCATGTATTCCGACAATTGCAGCCGCGTCTTAGGCGAATAATCGGCATCCACATCATTCTCGCGGCGAAAGGCCTTGATGGCTTCGATATAAAATCCTTGTAAAAAGTCTTCGAGCAGGGTGTAACGCCCCTCAAACCCAAGCTGGGCCTTGCGCGGTGCAATATAACGATAGGCGATCGCGCTCAAGGTACTGTGCAGCTCTACGCGCCCCCGTTGAGAACCCAAGTTGAAATATTTGACGCACTTGGTAATGCGATGCCGAGCGAGCGATCGCTGCCAGTGAATGACTTCCCCAGAGGATTGAATGCGCCGACTCATGCGGCAAATGCGATCGACTTCGCAAGCAATGCGCGTCGCGACTTGTTTTAAGCTGCTCACCCGTTCAGGCAACTCACGCTTGAATTCAGTCATGACCCAGTCGACTAAAGCCGGATTAGGCGGCGGCGGAGCGGCGGCTTCAGCAGCCGTCGGGGCTGACTGGGCCATCGGAGAGTTGACGTCGGCATGTCCCACAGCCAAGTTGCTGGTCGCCCGTTGATCAGCAGGCGGTTGGGATTGTTGGGCGCACAGGGGCGCATTAGAAATAGAAGATATTGAGCGAATCATAATGGTGGTAGCGCACAGGACAAGGTCGGGCGATTGCCTGAAGCAGAACAATCATCAACCCTCGAAGTAACCCTACTTTATCCAGAGTGCCCAAATTGGCGGCGTAGGGTTGTGGCACTCTTTTAGGCTGTGCCAGTTCGATGGACATTTCCTACAACGCTAGTCACCTCGGTACACCCGCACGTAGATACCTACAGGCTTTGTTGGGCAAGGTGTTGACCTCATTTTCTATAGGCTCAACGGGACTCTGGCCCCCAGCCAAGAGTCCGTTTGCCGAACGGACAATCGAAACACTGGTTAGACTGATCCGGAATTCCGTCTTCAGACTTTGAATAGTCGCCTTTGGTTCCTTTGAGACTGCGCGATCGCTGGCGGCAGTTGGGCTGGGGAACGGTCCCAACGCGGATACAACATTTTGAACTCAGCTCTAATTTGGCTCTCAGCCGACTTTTAAGGCCTTCTTAACCCAAGTTCTGAAGGGGCTCAGCAGCAGCTTTCACCATAAAAATCAACCAAACAAGTTCGCCTCAACAAGAGTTGGACTTGATAGCAAATTGAGGTTTTTAAGATGAAACGCTTCTCACTATCTGCCCTGACAATGCTGATGCTTTTGGGCGCACTGACCACCGCAGCAACCGCCGCACAAACACACCGAGGAGATCTCGCTGCCGACCTTAACGGCGACGGCAACGTCACTCTTCATGAGTTGAAAAACTACAACCGTGATCAAAGACAAGCCTGATTCTAAAAAGGCTAAGGCAATGGACTCTGCACCATAAACTGTTGGGCGTTGCTGATTTTGGGTATGAATTGAATCACTGGCTAGAAGAATAATATGGGCTGACTCCCTGTCGAGAGAGGAGAGCGGGCATCTTGCCCGCAGCCTCAAATGCCGGATTCATACTTCGATTCAGCAATGCCAACTGTTGATATAGGCATTGCCATAGTTACTCAGTTTATGGTTGTTAGGGTGATTGACTGAGCCTTTCATGAGGTGGCTCGAGGCCCCACTGGTGTCGCAGCCACCAGCTTAATCAGACAATACTAGGTGAGACCTAAATTGCCCCTGGCCCTGGTGGTCAGGGGGGCTGTCGTGAGCTGCCGTCTAAGCAGATTGTCGCCAGCTCAGATTCCTTTGACGGCCTGATCTAAGTCTTTGCAAAAGGCTTCGAGTTCAGCCAGTCCGACTTTAGGATCTTCGTTGTTGCTGGCAAGGCGTTTGACAAAGGCACTGCCGACGACAACCCCGTCGGCCCCCCACGTGCGCAGTTGCGTAGCCTGTTCTGGTTGCGAAACACCAAAGCCGACGGCTACCGGCTTGTCAGTAATCCGATGCAATTCTTCTAGCAGCTCTTTGACACGGCTCTGAATTTCGGTGCGCATGCCGGTCACGCCCGTGACGCTCACGAGGTAGATAAAGCCTTGTGACTTTTCTGCGATCGCTTGAATGCGTTCCTTAGGACTCGTGGGTGCCACCAGCAAAATCACCTCAATGCCATGCTGGGTCGCAGACTCAATGACGCTGCTCACCTCTTCTAACGGCAGATCAGGTACGACTAGCCCCTTCGCACCAGCGGCAGCAATGTCTTGAAAGAAGGTGTCAATCCCTCGATTCAAAATGGGATTGTAATAAGTGAAAAGAATGATGGGAGCCTGCAACTGTGGAGATACGGTTTTGACAAGTTCTAACACGTCGTCAAGGGTCGTACCTTTTTGCAGAGCCCGAGTCGCCGCTGCCTGAATTACGGGACCGTCTGCTAACGGATCAGAGTAAGGCACGCCCAACTCCAAAAAATCAGCGCCATCGCGATCTAAGGTGCGAAGGGCGGTAGCGGTCGTGGCTAAATCTGGGTCACCCGCCGTCACAAAGGGAATCAGAGCACATTGCTGGCGATCGCGGAGTGCCTGAAACTGCTCAGAAACCGACTTCATAACCTGACCCTCTGACTGCTAGATCGAACGACTAATCCATACAGCAATCTAGGGCAAGACGGAGCCCTCGTCTACTGGGTAACGGTCAAATAGCCTAGTCAGAAGACGAGGAAGCGGCTTCCTGCTCGGCGGCTTTGTCTGCCGCCAGCTTGGCTTCCAAGGCCGCCAATTGTTCGGGCGTCATCTCGTCTAATCGTTTTTGCAAAACGGCGTCTTCATAGTCTCTGAGTTGTTGGCCATAGGTCATGTCGCTATTGACCACACGAAATAAATAGGAGGCCACCCAGCCCAGCAGCCCCGTCACAAAAATCACTTGGCTCCACACTCCGGCCGAGAGGCCGTCAAACCCAGCAAAGCGGAAGCCCAAGTAGAGTCCCCCGCCGAGCAAAAACACCCCGAGCCCAATGCCAATAACGTCGATTCTGCGCATACTATTGAATCCAGTTATATCTGTGCGATGCCCTACTGCAGTCTAAGGAGTGGGGAGCAGGTCAGCCGATTTCTGGCGAATTGCCGCGCTCACGCCCATCCCCTCACTAACCATCCTGCGTGGCTCTGTGAGAAATATCTTCCAGTACTTGACTGATGCGATCAATCACTGGCTCACAGTTAGCTAAATCGTGTCGTGCCATCAAATAGTCTGGGTCATTGTAAGCCAGCCAAACTTGGTCGTCAGCCGCTTGCCAGATCAGCATTTTTTGGGGCAAATCGATCGCCACTGATTGGTTGCACTGCATCAGCGGGGTTCCTACCGCCGGATTGCCAAAAATGAACAGCTCTGTCGGACGGAGTTCCTTGCCCACGGTGGCGGCATTTTCGGCATGGTCAACCTGCGCAAATATATTCAGACGACGCTCTGCCAATAGAGCGGTGAGGCGTTCGCTCGTTTCCTCAACGGTAAACTCGCTATTCACTTGAATAAGGCCAGTTTCTAACTCAGCTGATTGAGCCAAGGTTGGAGAATGAATGGTTGCGATCGCCACACACAAAAAACCGACAGCCGCCACGAGCGCTAGAAAAGTCTTCCGTACGTTCATAGGAGAACTCCTTCGCGAGCAAAAGATACGCTCATCATATTGACAGTTTATGGTCGTCAACAATAGAGAGTCGCAGTTTTATCATGACCGCCCCCAGACTTGGCACCACTATGCTGGCGGGAAGCAGCCACATTGCCGGCCTATTCGTCCAGTCGTCTGCCCATGGTGCCGGTTAGCCAGCGACCATAGAACGGATGACATTCCCCCCAGACGCCTAGGATCAGCGAATAGATGTTACGAAGAACCGGCGATACCTTAAACATTCCAAAAATTCCAGGACCCTTCTAGAGGGGTGTCAGTATCGTGAACGTCGAAGGTACATTATTTGGTGATCTATGATCGTTTCTCAAGATATGTCTTTGCCTCGCCGCCAAGGGGCGATCGCACCAGAATATCTCGAAGCCTATGCCGAAGCTGATGCGCAGGTGGGACAACCCAACCCTCGTTTCAAACAGTCTAAAATTTACACCCGACGTTATCTGGCTATGCGCACCCGGTTAATCGGAGTTGAAGAACTAACCGACACCGAACTTGATCTGCTGATTTTTTGACCAGAGCAAAGCAGGATTCTGGAGGCGATTAATGCCCCTGCCGCTGCGCATATCAAGGGAAGTCAATATTTGAGTGGTGGGCACTGATCAGGTGATCAAGTGCTTACCCACTTAATTGAGGAAACGTTCTTCTGGGATTTTGGATGATGTAGATGACGTCAGCGTAAAAAACTGGTAACTAACCACAAAATCACCATTGTGACCATAGCGGCAACTCGCTGCGTCACGAGGGCCGCATTGCCCCCCGACATCGCTGCAGCCTGTGGCCCGAGCGCTTGGCCTATCAAAATGCCCACTGTCAGCCCTACTACAAGCCCTACGATCGTCAAGAGCAGCGATCGCCAAAAACGATATTCCTTACGGTTTAAGAAATAAATGGCCACCCCAACACCGAGTGCTAGCGCTAGAGAAGGGCCCGCCAAACTCACTACCGCTAAGATACCGAAGATACCAGCCGGTACTAAAACATCATTACGGTCTGGAGTGTCGAGAAAGTTTTCTAACCAAGCAGGTCTAACGATATCTGAATTGGTTGACTGCGCAGGCGGCTTCTCAGGCGTTTCCTCCGCGAACCGGATCCGATCAGGTACCTTGATTTTGCCTTCCTGACGTAGTCGCAGGCGCTCCATCAAGATGGCATCGTAGGCCGCCTCAATCGCTTCTTTCTGCTTGCGATCGTCCTCACACTCAGCAACCAGACGCTCCTTAGCCTCCTGAATCTCTTCAAAGGAAGAGTTCTCGTCTAGCCCCAGCGTATCGTAGTAGTTTTGGTCACTCATCGACATCTCTTTTAGTAGCTCAGCGCATCTACTCACTCAACAAAGCGATAAAGCCGATGATCTCCAGTAAAACTGAAGCCAGTAAGCTCTATCACTGTCTGTGTGGCCAACTTCACTAACTATCCTAAGCCCACTATACGGAATCTAAGCGCACTATACGGAATCTTGTTTGACAGAATGAAGAAGATTAAGCAGGAGTGGGTACTCTTCGTAGGGAGTCAACCGAACTATTGTCTAGTCCAGCCAGGTTTCATCAATACTTTACAAGAAGTACTATGTAGCTTGGTAAACGCTAGATCGCGTTCTACTGATTTATCAGTGTTCCCCAAGAAAAGAGATTCTGAAGAAACGTTGCCGAAGACTCCTAGTTTTGAGTCAGCTCGGTCTAATGTTAAGCAATCTGCCCCTGTGTTGTTTTGGTAAGACATTTGCGCCATGGCCACTGCCAAGATTCTTGTCGTTGATGATGACCCTGCTGTTCGTAATTTGGTCTATCGCTTTTTGTCGAAGCAGAACTATGAAGTTGAATCTGCTGAAAACGGCAAAAACGCCTTGGCAATTTTTGAACAACTCAATCCAGACTTAGTTGTCTTAGACGTCAACTTGCCCGATGCAAATGGTTACGACCTCTGCAAAGAAATGCAGACCCGCACAGGCGTCTTTGTGTTGATGTTGACGAGCCGTAGCGACGAAGCTGATAAGATTCGTGGCTTTACCGAGGGGGCTGATGATTACCTCACTAAACCCTTCAGTTTGGGGGAGTTGGAGGTGCGTGTTGGAGCCATTCTTAAGCGTCAACGGCCAGTGACCACGGCTGAACAACAGTGTCTCAGCTTTAATAGCTTAGAAATCGATCCCGTTCGTCGGGAAGTTACTCTAGCCCAAGAAATTGTGCCTTTGACCGCTCTAGAATTCGATCTGTTGCACTTTTTGGCAAGTCATCCAGGGCGAGTCTGGCGGCGTGCCGAACTCATTCAAAAAGTTTGGGACTATGAATATGTCGGCGACCAGCGAGTTGTCGATGTCCATATTGGTCAAATTCGTAAAAAAATCGAAATTGACACCACTCAACCAGCCATGATTCAAACGGTACGGGGGGTTGGTTACAAGTTTGAGCCACCAGCCAACGTTGTGGCATCGACTTGACGACCTTCACATTTTAATAGATACGCCAGCTCTGAAATAGTGCCCTGTCAAGGCCGAGAATTAATGTTAGCTATCTCTAGAAGCCTTGTACAGTGGCGTTTTAAAGGGTGGGAGCCCCAAAATCAAGAGCTGACGCTGTACTAGGCTTGGAATCAGCTAGGTAGAGACCTAAATTTCCAAATCCTACAATTTCCTCATAATCTCTCTTTTCTCTTACCGGAGTGCTGGTACGAATAGCAAAGTTCTTATGGTTTGCATCGTGGACCATAAGAAACTGTGGTCACCCCGAGATGCCTGTTGAAACTGAAAGACTACTGGACTTAGAGAAGTCGCGGTGGTGTGGCTCTGACTGCAACCAAGGGCCATTAGAGTCAACCTGTCTGTCGTTTAATCGCTCAGGCAGGCGTAGCCTAAAGTAACGCCTGAGGCCGAAACCACGCCAAACGTTAATAAAAGATTTAGTCATTATCGATTTTTATCAATGAGAACTGAATCATAAATTGACTTAAGCCAATCAACCCCTAGACGAACTGACCTCGGAGCCTTTACACTGAGGCACATATAGACTTATTTCAATCGAATAAGTGCTGGTATAGATGTGCTTTGACTGAATTCGACTTGCCCTGTTCAGGTCGCTTATCGGTCATGGCCACAGAGCTGTGTGCTCAAAACTCAGCTGAAATAAGTTGCGATAAGCGCTGTTACTCACTAGCTGACATCACGTCAAGACCATCCATGATTACCGAAACGAGTTGGCTAATTCCGGTATACCCGTTGATCGGGACTTTACTAACGATTCCATGGTCGCCGGCCTTTATTCGCCGTACCGGACCGCGCCCTGCAGGTTATATCAATATCCTCATGACCCTGATGGCCTTTATCCACAGTGTCTGGGCCTTTGTGTCGCTGTTGGATAAACCCAGTGAGCAGTTTTTCTTTGTCCCGTGGTTGCAGGTGGCAGACCTCAACCTGACCATTCCTTTGGAAGTTTCGGCAATCACAATTGGGGCCTGTATTCTCATTACCGGTCTGAACCTACTGGCACAGGTATATGCCGTCGGTTATTTGGAAATGGACTGGGGTTGGGGGCGCTTTTTCGCCTTCATGGCAATTTTTGAGGCTGGGATGTGTGCATTGGTTTTATGCAATTCCCTGTTCTTTAGCTATTTCTTGCTCGAATTGCTGACCCTGGGTACGTATTTGCTAGTGGGCTTTTGGTACAACCAGTCGTTGGTTGTGACCGGGGCGCGAGATGCCTTTTTGACGAAGCGAGTCGGTGACTTAGTCCTATTAATGGGAGTACTGGCAATTTATCCCTTGGCTCACACGTGGGATTTTCGAGAGCTGGCTGCCTGGGCTCAAACGGCTGAAGTTGACCCAACGCTCATGGCGTTGCTAGGAGTCGGGTTAATTGCGGGGCCGATGAGTAAGTGTGCTCAGTTTCCTCTGCACTTATGGCTAGATGAAGCGATGGAAGGGCCTTTGCCAAGTACGATTTTGCGGAATGCTGTGGTGGTCGCAACCGGGGCTTGGGTGCTCTTTAAGGTGGCACCCGTGTTGGCTTTGTCGCCAACGGCGTTAATGGTGACCGCGGTGATCGGTTCGATTACCGCATTGGGTGGGGCTTTAATCTCTGCCGCGCAGGTGGATTTAAAGCGAGTACTGTCTTACTTGTCTAGCACTTACATGGGGCTGGTGTTTATCGCAATTGGCTCTCAGCAGCCAGAGGCAGCATTGCTCCTGGTGATGACTTATGCATTAGCAATGGCCGTGCTGGTGATGGGGGCAGGTTCGATTATCCTCGGGGTCATCACGCAAGATGTATCTCAAATGGGGGGACTATGGGGCCGTCGACCTGTGACGGGCTTGGCCTTTTTAGTGGGGTCATTTGGTTTGGTCGCGTTGCCGCCGCTAGGGGGCTTTTGGTCATTACTGAAGCTAGTGACAGGTTTGTGGGAAAGTCAGCAGATGGTGCTGTTGGCAATTGTTTTGGCGGTGAACTGGATTGTGGCCTTTAGCTTAGCCCGGGTATTTGGCCTGATTTTTGCTGGTGGAACCAACCAGATGACAATTCGTTCTCCAGAGCCCATCTGGCTAATGGTGATGCCCATGACTATCGGTGTCGGCTTTACGCTACACCTGCCTTTAATACTCAGTGCCTTGGGGCTACTGCCTAGCTGGGCTGCCCTAAGTAAAGACATGGGAGTGGCGCTGATTTGGTCAAGTCTTTTGGGGTTTGCCGTGGGTGCAGTGCTCTACATCGGTCGTCGAGTAGCAGCACCAGAAAAGTTAATCCCGAGTACAGTGCAAAATCTGCTCGCTTTCGACTTCTATACTCCGCGCCTCTATCGTTCTAGCGTTGTTTTGGGCGTTGATCTGCTGTCCAAGCTAACTGATTGGCTCGATCGCTATTTGGTTGATGGCTTTGTCAATTTCGTAGGCCTGGCTTCAGTCTTCAGTGGTGAGGCTCTGAAATACAACAACAGTGGTCGGCTGCAGTTTTATGCCCTAACCATCACGTTTTGTGTAGCCGTGATCAGCGTCATTATGAGTTGGCAGTATCTACCGGGAATTTTTACAGCCGTTTTTGCTAACCCTTAACCGTCTGATTTTGGACCGTATTGCTTTGATGACGCTTAATGTTTTTCTCCTTCGCTCACGTTTACTGACCTGAAACCATGCTGAGTGTTTTAATCTGGCTCCCAATAATTGGCGCGTTACCCATTGCTTTTTTGCCACAGGTATCCGCTCGACAAGCGCGATCTCTGGCCTTGGCGATCGCAGGCTTCACCGTGCTTTGGACAGTTTGGCTGTTCACGCAGTTCGACTTGAGCAACCCAAGCTTTCAATTTCGTGAGTTTTGGTCTTGGTTGCCCCTGCTGGGTCTCAACTACGATCTCGGGATGGATGGGCTTTCCCTGTTGATGGTGGCACTCAATACGTTGATTACCTGGGTTGCCCTTTGGAGCTGCCAAGCGGAAATGGAGCGGCCAAAGCTCTTTTATGCACTGATGCTGTTGGTCAGCGGCGGCGTTGCTGGAGCCTTTTTAGCTCAGAATCTGCTGCTCTTCTTCTTGCTCTATGAGATTGAACTGGTTCCCTTATATCTGCTAGTAGCGATTTGGGGTGGCGAAAAACGGACCTATGCTGCGACTAAGTTTCTGCTGTACACAGCGGTATCAGGAGCACTAATGCTCGCGGCGTTTTTAGCCACGGTATGGCTGTCGGGGCACAGTGACTTTGCCTACGTTCCGGCTTTAGGGCAAACGTTACCGCTGACCGGTCAGATCATTTTGCTAGTCATGCTGTTAGTGACCTTCGGGATCAAGATTCCACTGGTTCCCTTTCACACTTGGTTGCCTGATACCTATGTGGCGGCATCAACACCCGTTGCGATGATTTTGGGCGGTGTTTTGGCCAAGTTGGGCACCTATGGCCTCTTTCGGTTTGGGTTGGGCATGTTTCCGGATGCCTGGTCAGTGTTGTCTCCATACCTGGCAATTTGGGGTGCCATCAGTGTGTTGTATGGGGCGATTACAGCGATCGCTCAAAAAGACATCAAACGCATGGTGGCGTACAGCTCTATCGGTCATATGGGCTACCTTTTGCTGGGCGGGGCT
>CAZLYS010000009.1:0-15626 GCA_964563415.1 uncultured Halomicronema sp. | reverse complement strand
TACACTCTCTCCCGGTCCTCGTTCTGACCACGGTTCTAAGGTCGTAAACACGGGGGGCGTGTTTACGACCTTAGAACCGTGGTCAGAACGAGGACCGGGAGAGTCAGCTCAGGCGTTGATTGGTCAACTCTTTGGGCGGTTTTCCCAAATTACTGAGGCGCGAGTTTTTCCGGTTAATCCTCCGGCTATTCAGGGATTGGGGCAATTCGGTGGCTTTCAGTATCAGCTGCAAGATCGCCAGGGTAATTTGAGCTTGAACGATCTGGTGGCCAATATGGGGGCCATGCTCGGGGCTGCCAACCAAAATCCCAACCTGCAAAATGTCTTTAGTACCTACTCTGCCGCGACGCCCCAGTTACTGATTGAGGTGGATCGAGATCGCGCCAAAGCCCTCGATGTCGATATTGACGACATTTTCAGCACCCTGCAGACCTACATTGGGTCTCGCTACGTCAATGATTTCACCCAAGGACAGCGCACCTACCGTGTCTATGTCCAGGCCGATCAGCAGTTCCGGTCTGACCCCGATGACATTCCCAAGCTCTATGTCCGTTCCGGACGGGGCGAGATGATTCCTTTAGGCAATCTCATTACGCTTACCCCCAATACCGGAGCGCAAACGATCAACCACTACAACCTGTATCGGGCGATCGAAATTAACGGCGCACCCGGACCTGGGGTGAGTTCTGGGGTGGCTCTGAACACCATGGAGGAACTGTCGGCTCAGGTGCTACCGCCGAGCATGGGCTACGAATGGTCTGGCACATCTCTAGAAGAAATCGAGTCGGGTAACCAAGCCCCGATTATCTTTGGCCTGGGCCTCGTGTTTGTGTTCCTGGTGTTAGCGGCTCAATATGAGAGCTTTATTGATCCAGTGGTGATTCTCTTTGCAGTGCCACTAGCCGTTCTTGGGGCCTTACTCGCCCAGACCGTGCGGGGGCTCCCCAACGACGTTTACTGTCAAATTGGTCTGGTCATGCTCATCGGCTTGGCGAGTAAAAACTCCATCTTGATTGTGGAATTTGCCAACCAGCTGCGCGCTGAGGGGCTCCCCATTGTGAAATCAGCCTTTGAAGCAGCGGAGCAACGGATGCGCCCGATTTTGATGACCGCGATTTCCACTCTGAGCAGTATCTTCCCCTTAGTGATTGCGACAGGGGCCGGGGCTGGGAGCCGTCAATCTCTGGGAACGGCAGTGTTTGGGGGCATGTTTGTAGCGACCTTCTTGAGCTTATTTGTGGTGCCAATTTTGTATGTTGTGGTGAAGCAACTCAGCGATCGCTTTTTCGGGGGTCCCCCGCATCACAAATCGGTTTCGAGCCAAGGAGATGAGCGACAGTTGGCCTTGCCAACCCAGCCTCGTTAAGGGCTGGCAGGCTGCAGCAGTGCCCGCTGCAGCCTGCCAAAATCTGAATCTTTTAGCTTAAGGAATGGGCTTAGCTAGGCCACAGCTGGCATTTGATTCGGGCAACCTTTTCCTAGTAGGATGCAATGATGCGAAACGCTGTGAAGAACTTTAGCTGGACGACCCGTGCGTAAGATTGTCATTGCTGGAAACTGGAAAATGTACAAGACTCAGGGAGATGCGCTGGCGTTTCTTCAAGAGTTTTTAAGTCACCTGACAGAGACGCCGGATGATCGCGAAGCCGTCCTTTGTGTCCCGTTTACGGCACTGGGTACCCTCTCTAAAAATCTGCACGGTAGTCGGGTCAAATTGGGTGCTCAAAATATCCACTGGGAAGATGAAGGGGCTTACACCGGCGAAATCTCTGGCAGTATGCTGGAGGAATTGGGGGTGCGTTATGTCATCGTCGGCCATAGCGAACGACGTCAGTATTTTGGAGAAACTGATGAAACCGTCAATCGGCGCCTACTGGCTGCACAACGTTATGGTTTGACCCCAATTTTGTGCGTTGGTGAGACCAAACAGCAGCGTGACGCTGGTGAGACCGACAGCGTGATTGCGGCCCAAATCAGCAAAGATTTGATCGATGTTGATCAAAGTAATCTGGTGATTGCGTATGAACCGATCTGGGCGATCGGCACCGGGGATACTTGCGAAGCAACGGATGCCAACAAGGTCATTGGCAATATTCGTGGACAGCTCACGAATAAGGATGTGCCGATTCAATATGGCGGGTCGGTGAAGCCAGGCAACATTGACGAAATCATGGCCCAGTCTGACATCGACGGCGTACTAGTGGGCGGCGCAAGTTTGCAACCAGAAGGGTTTGGCCGCATTGTCAACTTTCAATAGAGCGATTGCATCAATATTGCTGAGCGATGGCGATCGCACCGTTACTGATTCAATAACTTCGGCAATAATGACGGTTTGATACCCATTCCCCATTTTGGGGTTGTACTTAATCGGAGCGGTGAAAGTAGCAACGCTACATGAAATCTGGAGTCGGTTTAGACACTTCCTGTCAAGGTACAGCAACCTCAGTTTGCCCTGGGCAAGGGGCGGGAAAGTAAACGGAAGCAGAAGCTAGAGAGACATCGTGACTTGCTCTATAAGAGCGAGGTTGCTTGAAGGATGCAGTGTTATGATCGCGACTCTCCACATCGGTGATGCATTTCAACATGCGGCACCAAGGAATGGGGCTTTTCAAGGCCATGTTTCTCCATCAGTGCTTGATCATCCATGACCTCAAAGGGGTTGCCATCCGCGATGATGCGGCCTTTATCAATGAGCAAAACGCGATCGCACACTTCTAGCAAAAACTCCAAGTCGTGGGAGGCCAGTAGAAGCGTTTCGTCCGATTTTTGTAAAAACTGAATGAGGCGACGGCGGGTTCGTAAGTCTAAACTTGCGGTCGGTTCGTCGTACAACAAGATGCGGGGACACATAGCCATCAACCCGGCGATCGCCACCATTTGCTTTTCGCCACCTGAGAGATGGTGGGGCGGACGATCCGCCAGAGCCTGAACCCCGGTTAGTTCCAACGCTGCCTCTACCCGTTCTGCGACTTCCGCGTCGGATAGCCCTAGATTTAACGGGCCAAAGGCAATATCGTCGCGGACCGATGGTGAAAATAGCTGATCTTCGGGATCTTGAAACAGGAACCCCAACTCGGGTCGAAATTGATGAGGTTCGACCAACCGATCAAATAGGTGAA
The DNA here is from genome assembly GCA_964563415.1 of uncultured Halomicronema sp. Lineage (GTDB taxonomy): Bacteria > Cyanobacteriota > Cyanobacteriia > Phormidesmidales > Phormidesmidaceae > Halomicronema. The sequence goes on along the minus strand of CAZLYS010000009.1, from coordinate 12,507 downwards.
TGGTGCCGGTTTTAGGCGTCAACAGGCCACACAGAAGCATAAATAAGGTTGTTTTACCACAGCCATTGTGGCCGATCAGCCCCACCCGTTCACCTTCGCAGATGGTGGTACTAACGCCCTGCAAAATACCGGGATTATCAGGATAGGAAAACGTGAGGCCTTGGAGGGCGATCGCCACCTGGCGTATCCGCCCTTGGGCTGGAGTGGATAGCGATACGGCGGATAGGGGGCTAGAGGAAAGCGAATTTAAGGATTGATTCATAACGATGGTAAAGAAAGTTCCCAAATCACAACACTGGCCGCTGCCACTAACGTCAAAATCGTCGGCCAAGCTAAGCTGCCGCGCTCAGCCCTAGCAACCGTGTTCAGCGTCCGGGGTGGATGCTGACCGTAACCGCGCAATCGCATGGCACTGTATACCCGCTGCGACTGTTCATAACTCCGCAAGAGCAAACTCCCAAAGAGGGCTGCGAGCCAATGGCAATGCTGCTGCACGGTTTGACGCGAGTGACCGTACCCCCGCAACTGCATGGCTTGACGCATGGTAGCCAGTTGATTGGCCACATCAAATAGGTAGCGATAGGTCAACAGCGTCATATCTGTTAACAGCGTCGGAATGCCCAGCGATCGCATCGCTTCCAACAGGGTCAGAAAGGGGGTAGTACCTAGCAACACGAAACCAGTCGTTAAAATCGCGACAAACCTTCCCGCAATTAACGCTGCCGTTTGCAAGCCCTCTAGCCGCAGCGAAAAAATCGACCACTGCCAGAGAACTGTCTCTCCCGAAATCCACGGCAGCAGCCCCACCATGGCCACAATGAACAACCCTGGATAGGGCAGCCGCCGCCACAAATAGGTCAGCGGCAGTTGAGACCAGAGATAGAGCCCAGCCACAACCCCAAACACCCACGGCAGCAGCATCAAATGGCGTACTGTCGCAATCGCAAACATCAGGGCTAGTAGGCTGAGCAATTTAGGTCGCGCAGCCCACCGATGGACAACAGACTGTCCAGGAATATAAACATCGGCGTGGAGACTCACAGCCATAACACTAACGCTCTAACAATTCAGGTTTAACGCGCAGCAAGAAAAAGCAAAGCAATACAGCAAACATACCTTCAAGAAAAATCAGCGGAATATGGCCCACCATCAGCGCCGTCAGGAAGTTGCGCTCGGTGCTCTGGTCCAGCGTGGAAGGCATCACAAAAATCACCAAAGCAAAGAAGATTAACGCCGATAGCCCGACTCCAAGGGCCCCGGCCACAAAACTAAACAGCCCGAGTGAAACCTTAGGCGGCAGCGATTTGCCTAAGCGATGACGCTGTTGAAACAGTTGCCCCGCTAGTAAAGCGGGAATGCCCATCATGACTGCATGAATTCCGAGGGTCGTCACCCCGCCATGGCCCAGCAAAATCGCCTGCAGCAGTAGCCCAATTAAAATAGCTGGCCAGGCATACCAACCCAACACAATCCCTAACAAGCCATTAAGGACCAAATGTACCGACACTGGCGGCACGGGTAAACTCAGGGATGACCCGACGAAAAAAGCTGCGGCTAACAAAGCGGCTTTAGGGACTTCTACTTGAGGGTTAGAGGTTTTGTTGATTTGCTTCAGGGCTACCCAGGTGACGCCCCCCGCGATCGCATACCCCGCGACACAAATGGGGGCCGGCAAAATACCGTCAGGAATATGCACTATTGCTTACCTCGTCGCCCAAAATATAATGCGGTGCCGACACAACCCCACGTCACCGCCCCTGCGACTATGCTCCGCTGCAGCCAATTGAGTCCGGCATCGTTGCTAAACTCACTTGCCAGCAGCCCCGCTGCCTCAATGGGAATCGCGGCAATATCACCATGCCCCGCCTGCCGCACCGAGACTTCCCAGGTACCAGGGCTAGTGGGGACGAAGACGAACCGGCCAGCTGTATCCGTCAGACCCGTATAGACAGGCGTTTGCGGATCATCTGGGGCGAACACCTGCACGGCGGCTTCTGCCATCGGTTCACCCGAATCATAAGCCGCCTGAATTTCTACTGCCGCCGCATTGCGAGCCTGAATATGGGCACCGTGAGCCAGAGCGACGACAGGCAGACTGCCGATCGCGATCACTGCCAGACTCACGCTTTGCACACTCCCTTGCAGGGCCGACCACAATGACTTCATTAATTACTAACCAGTTGGGTTTCTTCGCAATGACCTTCACCCACATGCCCGAGACTGGGCAAAATCCCCATCAGGAGCTGATAGTCAGCAGCCGATAGCTGAGATTCCAGCGCGGCCATATCAACCTCTAAGGTATTGCCATCGGCGATCGCTGCCAGCGGGTCAAAGCCGAGTGCTCCGGTATTAATATCGTCCTCGGGCGGTGCTTCGCCATCACCAAATAGATGGTCAAAGTGGAACGTTGCCTCTAGGTCAGCCGCGTCAGCCGCTTCCAGAATACCTTTGCGCTCATCGCCGACGAAGTCACCGCAAACAAACGCTAAATCAGGGTTAAGCTTCATCACAAAGTCGATGGTCTCCTCGGCTTTGGCAGCGGTGCCCTCAATCCAAATCGTTTGCCCAGCGGCGGGCCCCTCGGCAGCGGGCACCATCTTCCATGAAACCGCATTGTAGCGACCAGCCGGAGCCTCAAGGGTTTTCACCGTAATGGGCTCGGCAGCCTCGTCCCCTGCGGCCAAGTCAACAGTCGTCGTCTCTGCAATGACGACCGTCTCAGTGGCTTCGGGTTCGCCCCCAGCCTCAGCATCAAAAGGGGGATCCGTTTGATAGGCCGTGATCTCGGTTAGGGTCACATAAACATGATCAAAATCAACCTGCCAGCCATCTTTGGTCACAAAGCCCTGGCGGACAAAGTCTTCACCATTGGCCCGAATCGTAAGTTCGCCTGTGCCCTCAGCGGCGACAGTAGCGGTTTCTTCTGAGGCGGGCTCAGACGTTTCGGTCGAGGTGGTTTGGGGGCCGCAAGCGAACAACAACATCGGCAATGTGCTGGCGATCGCCATCCGGGAAACCAACTGTAATTTCAACATTGTGGCGGTTAAGGGGGGTAACTGTTATCTGTAGCGTTCAGTGCTCTAAGCACTCCGCTTACCACCCCTCAGTTAAGCCACCCCAATCGAGAAATACAATACCCCCTGGGGGCATAAAGCCAGAAATTGAAGCATTTTCACAGTTTTGCAGACGACTGAAGGCAGGTTTGGGTAACCCTGAGATATTTTTCTTTGCTAAAAGTAATTAACCCTTAGCAATTCGTCCAAACCGTTGCAAGCATAAGAGATTATTTAAGGTCAATACTCCTGACCATTCGCGTTGGGCGATCGCCCAAGCCTCGGGGAAATCATCAGCCCAAGACCAGGTGGGTAGCCAGGCACCCGTCGCAGCTTGGGTCGCGATTTCGTAATCGAGATTGGCCTCAACCGCTCCCTCTAAACCTGTTTTGAAGGGAGACTGAGGATACTCAACCACCTGCAATGGCCGCAAACCATAACCAGCCCAAGCCTCCGGGGTGGTATCGACGGTTCGAAGTACTAGAACTTGAAGTTTAGTCATCAAAGGTTGGGCGATCTCTGCGGGCAGCGTCTCCGTCTGCACCAATCGCCAGCAACAGAGCAAATCATGCATTTCGAGGCGATCGCTGGCTTGTACTGTTTCGAGCACTTTTGCCGTCACCGTCGTGATCAACTCTGCTGGCACACTGTCGGCATAGTCATACAGATAGCCCAAAATCTCTGCCGTGGGGTTCAGCGAAAAGTCGTCATAACGCTCACTAGCCGCGTTGCTCCACCAGGGCGCATGGGGACTCTGATCTGCCACGGGGGGAATCGTCCGCCAATGTACTGTCTGCGAATTGTATTGCGCAAGCAGATAATTCAGCCCGGTTTTGACCAGTTCATGGGTGACAGGGACTTGGAGCGATCGCAATATCTGGAACGCGATCGAGGTACAAATTACCGAGCTGTGAGGCGATCGGACATCTGGCTCTAAACCGTGCCCAAATCCACCGTCAGCATTCTGAAATGTTGCTAAAGCAGACAAAATATCTTCTGCCGAGCCATCCTCAAAATAGTATGCAAGTCGGGCTTGTTCTAGCGATCGGGCTTGATCCTTGATGAATTTACATGCATTTTCAAAGGCCGCTTGGGCAAGTTGCATAACATTCACTGGCCAGACAACAACACTATACTAGTCTTACTAGTACAGTTTAGGCTAGAAATTAGTTTTAGAAGCGAACAGCGGCCATCACGGGTTCTGTTGGCTCCCGTGTGATGATCGGCATTTGCGGCCATGGATTGTGATCGATAACCGTGGGCTCAGGTGGTCACTTTTGCCACAACGGGAAACCCACTTACAGATCATCTAGATACAAGATCTGAGTTGGTCGATCCCGTTGCTCTTTATCAACAATGCGATCGGTCCTTGACGCTAACCTCTACCTCCAATTGTGTGGATGACAGCTCAGTCCCCGTAATTTGCCCGTTCATCATTAGTGATCAGGGCGGGCGTTTAGAAAAGGGTTGCCATCAGGCGATCGCGCCGTGCCAAATCGGTTCCACCAAACAACTTCACCCTATTGGCTTTCTTGGCTCTTAAGGTTTATTTCAGTGACGATTTTGTTGGATTAGATGTGCGATTCTAAACAGTGTTAACGCAACCCAACGTTTGAAAACGATTCATTAAAATGGCAGATTCTAATCAGCCGACGGTCATTGTCACAGGTGCCTCTTCTGGAGTCGGGCTGTACGCGACTAAAGCCCTGGCAAAGAAAGGTTGGCATGTGATCATGGCCTGTCGTAACCTCGAAAAAGCCGAAAACGCCGCAAAAGAAGTCGGCCTCAAGCCAGATCAGTACACATCCATGCATTTGGATCTGGCTAGTTTGAGCAGTGTGCGCAGTTTTGTTGATGCCTTTCGGGCGAGTGGGCGAACACTCAATTCCATCGTCTGTAATGCTGCTGTCTATCTTCCTTTAGAAAAAGAACCTGAATACAGCGAAGATGGGTACGAAATCAGCGTGGCGACTAATCACTTGGGTCATTTTTTGCTATGCCACCTCATGCTAGATGACCTGAAAAATTCCCCGGCAGATGACAAGCGCTTGATTATTCTGGGGACGGTAACCGCCAACCGTAAAGAACTGGGTGGCAAAATCCCCATTCCAGCACCGCCCGATCTCGGCAATCTAGAAGGGTTTGAAAAAGGCTTCAAAGCCCCAATTTCGATGATTGACGGCAAAAAATTCAAGTCAGGCAAAGCTTACAAAGACAGCAAGCTTTGCAACATGTTGACGACCCGTGAGTTGCACCGTCGTTATCATGACGCCACTGGGATTACGTTTAATTCGCTGTATCCCGGCTGTGTTGCTGACACGCCCTTATTCCGGAATCACTTTAAGGCCTTCCGCACAATCTTCCCTTGGTTCCAAAAGAACATCACAGGTGGCTATGTGTCTCAAGACCTTGCTGGTGAGCGGGTCGCGATGGTGGTTGCTGATCCTGAGTTTAAACAGTCAGGCTATCACTGGAGTTGGGGTAATCGCCAACAGCAAGGTCGGCAAGCCTTTGTGCAAGAATTGTCTGCCGAAGGCAGCGATGATATCAAGGCTAAGCGGCTTTGGGAACTGAGTGAGCGATTGGTGGGTGTGGCCTCAATGGTGAGCACCTGAGCTATTATTGCCCAGCAATGTGATGCAAAAAACGGTTTCGTCGGATCCGCTCTCTTGAGTTCTCTCCGTCAGAAGCCGTTTTTGATATCAGCCGCAAAATGCCGACTGCCGATTCAAAGGGCAGCAATGGTCTTCAACGTCATAAAGGTTGAGAGTCAAACACCCCTCTGCTCCTGGTCTCTGGCTAACTGGCAAGATGGGCTTCTCTAAGATGTTCGAGCCCTGAATGACGTCGTGGCTCGTCAGGGGAAAGATTCTACGTAACCTGATCAATATCAGTGACAGAGAGGGCCTTAATGTAGACTCAACCCAGTAATTTTGCTTGCTGTTAAGGTCTTAGCGGCTTAATAGTTTGCGCCACAATAATGAGGGACGTTGATTGCATGGCAACTTTCAGAAACTTATGACATCGGCATGTTTAGCAACTTTTGGCGCGGGCTGTTTTTGGGGTACAGAGGCGACATTTCAGCGAGTGTCAGGCGTCATGACGACCTCGGTCGGCTATATGGGTGGCCATTTTGAGCATCCTTGCTATCTAGATGTACTCTCCCGCGTTACAGGGCATGCAGAGGTGGCCCAGGTGCGATACAATCCCGAACAAATTAGCTACGAAGCATTATTGGATACTTTTTGGCAATGTCACGATCCGACAAGTCTTAACCGCCAAGGGGCCGATCGCGGTGACCAGTATCGGTCAGTCATTTTCTACCATACGCCAGAGCAGCGGGCGATCGCAGAACAGTCTAAAGTCGCATTAATGCAATCAAGCAAATACGAAAAAGCGATCGTCACGCAAATCGAACCCGCTGGCACCTACTGGCTTGCCTCAGAAGAACATCAGCAATACTTTGAAAAACGTGCTTTGTTGCAGAGCAAGGGGTAGTAGGAGTTTCCTTGTAGATGGCGTTTTACCCCCAAAAGGGTGAACGGCGATCGCGCCACTGTGTCATCTGGACCCCATCAATCGGCGCGCGTTAGCCTCCTGTCAAGGACCACCACCAGCGGTCACCGTGGCGCAGATTGAGGCCGAGATGGATGAGATGTGGAGCTTTGTGCAGTCGAAGCGGCCGCAACGCTGGCTCTGGCACGCGATTGGGCATCACAGCGGTGAAGCTCTGGCCTATGTGCTCACCCCCCATGAAGATACGGCGCTCTCTACCCTCATGGAACTACTCGCACCCTTTGGCATTCAACAGTTCTATACCGATAACTGGGGCGCTGACTCAAGACAACTCGACTTCCAACAGCACACCATGGGTAAAACCAATACCCAGAAAATTGAGCGTAAGCACCTCACGTTACGCACTCGCATCAAGCGTCTGGCCCGCAAAACGATTTGCTTCTCCAAATCTGTCCTGATGCATGACACCGTGATTGGCCTCTTCATTAACCGCTATGAATTTGGTCGGGCAATATAACTGCTTTCCACAGGTCTAGAACACGACCTTCTAGTTACTATCCTTTAGAAAACTAGTGCCATGATTTTGATAGTTATTGTTTATTTATGACCAGATAACTTCAACTGCACTCGGGTTGGCTAGCTGTAACAGTACCTGCAACAACACATTGGTACCGTTCGCCAGATCCGAAGGAGCGGTGTATTCTTTGACGTTATGACTCAGGCCGTTCACGCTGGGGACAAAGATCATGGCGGTGGGGGCGATCGCGGCAATCATGCCTGCATCATGTCCAGCACCGCTGGGCATGCGCTTCACGGAAAACCCCAGAGCTTCGGCGGTGTTTTCGACACAATCAATCATCGCTGGGTCAAAGGTGACGGGTTCAAAACGCGCTAGAGATTGACTGGTAATCTCTAAGCCTTCTGCGGTGGCGATCGCGGCAATTTTGCTCTGGAGTTCAGTCTCTGCTTGTTTGAGGAGAGCGGAGTCGGTATTGCGCAAGTCGACAGTCAGTTTCGCGGCTTTAGCGATGACGTTCACCAGTCCTGGTTCTAGCTGTACGGAGCCCACGGTAGCCACTTGATTGCCCCCCATGGTTAGCGCCAGTTCGCGGGCAGCAACCGCGATCGCACTGGCCCCATAACCGGCATCGTGGCGTAGACCCATAGGCGTTGTGCCCGCATGGTTGGAAGTGCCTTTGACGGTGTACGACTGCCACGACATGCCTTGAACTCCAGTCACGGCACCAATCTGAATGCCTGTCTGTTCCAACACGGGGCCTTGTTCCACATGCAGTTCCACAAAGGCTTTGACCGGTTGGGTGCCACAGGGCACTAAGCCCGCGTAGCCAATGCGCTCTAACTCGGCGCTCAGAACACTACCGTCGGTACCCTGAGCGGCTAAGGCATCGGCCACCGGGAAGCCACCACTAAAGACCCAACTGCCCATCATATCGGGATGGAACCGCGCGCCTTCTTCGTTGGTAAAAAAGGCCACCGCTAGGGGATACCGAGTCTGGATCTGCTGTTCGTTCAAGGTCTCGATGACTTCGAGGCCGGCCAATACGCCCAAGTTGCCGTCATACCGGCCCCCTGTGGCCACCGTATCAATGTGGGAGCCAGTCATAATCGGGGCTCCGGCTTCTAAGCCCGGTCGAGTACCCACGACATTGCCTAACTGGTCAACGGTGATAGAGAGTCCCAGTTCTTTCATCCAACTCACCACCAAATCTCGTCCGGCTTTATCCTCATCCGTGAGGGCTAATCGGCACACCCCACCGCCCTCAATCGCGCCAACTTGGGCCAATTGGTCTAAGCGGTGCAGCAGGCGATCGCCATTGATCCGCAGACTGGTAACAGGCGTCGTTGAGTCAGCCGAGAGCGCAGAATGGGACATGAAATTGACCTCAGAAACGTGGTGCCATGAGATTAGCTGATTCTGTCAGGCTGATTGTCAATCAGTGACACCGACGAAACCGTTGCGCTCTGAGAATAACGCGATAGTGAAGAGACCGTAGATACAGACAACACCATGAACCCTTTTGCCCCCAGTTGTGACGCCATTGCTCAGGCTCACCAAACCATTGATGCAGTGTTTCTGAATACTCCTCAGTTTGAAATCGATGCCCTCAATGAGCTGCTCAATGCCCGTCTCATTCTCAAAGTCGAAACGCTTAATCCGATCCGCTCTTTTAAGGGTCGGGGCACGGACTATTTTGTGAAACAACAGACCCAGGCAGCGGCCTTTGTTTGCGCTTCGGCAGGCAATTTTGGCCAGGGGATGGCTTACGCCTGCCGTCAGCAGCAGATTCCGCTGACGGTGTTTGCCGCAGAGACGGCTAACCCGCTCAAATTAGACCGCATGCGACAGCTCGGGGCAAATGTGAAACTAGCCGGGGCAGACTTTGATGCAGCGAAGGCCGTGGGGAAGGCTTATGCCACAGACCATGGAGTGACCTATGTCGAAGATGGTCGAGAGGCCGCAGTCACCGCCGGAGCTGGGACGATCGGCCTCGAACTGAGTCGGTATCCAGAACCCATTCATACGCTATTGGTGCCGGTAGGCAATGGAGCGTTAATCAATGGCATTGGCACCTGGTTCAAAACGCATTCACCGCAAACTCGGGTGATTGGTGTGGTGGCCGCGGGAGCACCGGCCATGGATTGGTCCTGGCAACAGGGGCAGCTCATCACTACCGAAACGGTTGACACGATCGCCGATGGCATTGGCGTACGGATTCCAGTACCTGAAGCGCTGGAAGTCATGAAAACCACGGTCGATGAAATCCTGCAGGTGTCGGATACTGCAACGCTGGAGGCCATGCAACAGATCCATCATTTGGTCGGAATCGTGGTGGAACCGGCAGGGGCAGTAGGCTTAGCCGCAGCCATGGTTTACAGAGAGCGCTTTGCCGACCAGCTTGTGGCCACGCCGCTATGTGGCAGCAACCTGACGATCGCCCAAATGGAACAGTGGCTTTAGAGTGAGTCGTCTAGCTTCAACAGCGTTTGCAGCAGCACATCAGCGCCCTGTCCACATTGCTCTGGTGAAGTGTATTCATCTTCGGCGTGGCTCACGCCCGCTTGACTGGGCACAAAAATCATCCCCATTTGCGTAAAGCGACCGATTTCTTGGGCATCGTGGATGGCGCGACTGGGCATGGAGTAATGGGTGAGCTGCAGGTCTTCGCAAACTGCGGCGATCGCCTTTTGCACTGCCAGACTTGCCAGGGTCGGCTCTACAAAGTGCTGGGGTTGCAGCTCAATGTGGGTGCCAGTGCTGGCTGCGATCGCTTGAATCCGCTGCTTCAACATCTCGACCATTTTGCGTAACGTTTCTAGGGATAAGTCCCGCATATCAATGGTGAGTTCCACCCGCCCAGGCACAATGTTGGGGGCATTCGGTGCCACATTCAAAAGACCCACGGTTGCCACCTGATCACCCGGAATATCCACCGCTACATCGTGAACGGCAGCCACGAGTAGCGAGGCGGCGTAGAGGGCATCTTTGCGGAGGGGCATGGGGGTGGTGCCCGCGTGGTTGGGGCGTCCGGTGATGACGACTTGAAAGCGCTGCAGGCTAACAATGCCTTGCACCACGCCGATTTGACACTGTTCTGATTCCAGCACGCCCCCCTGTTCCACATGGAGTTCCAGGTACGCAGCAATATCCTGATCGGTCCGTTGGGCGGTCGGCAGAGCCTCCCAATTGCCCCCAATACGCTGTAAGCAGGGTTGAATGGCTTCCCCATCTAAGCGCTGAAAGTGTTCCGGGTCGGTAAGTTTGGCTGTACCGGCCATGGCTTTACTGCCGATCATTTCGCCCTCTTCATCGGTGAAGACGATCACCTCAATGGGATGGCAGAGCCGCTGTCCGGCTTCTTGCAAGGTGGCGACGACTTCGATGCCAGCCAAAACGCCCAATGCGCCGTCGTAGCGTCCGCCAGTGGGTACGGTATCGATGTGAGAGCCGGTCGCCAGTGCGGGTAAAGCTTGGGTGCCAGCATAACAACCGATGATGTTACCAGCGGCATCAATGCTCACGGTCATACCGGCTGTCTGCATAGATTCCCTCACCCACTGTCGCGCCGTTAAGTCTTCAGCACTGTAGGCGGTGCGCCGGACTCCGCCGTCAGGAAGTTGGCCGATGGTGGCGAGGGTATCCAATCGCTGCTGGAGGCGATCGCGGTTAATACGCAATAGGGTTGCAGTTCCCATCAGGCAAGGCCATCAAATCAGTGGCTTTATCTTGAACAGGAAGTGGGTTGGGCAATGTTTTGATTGCTACTAACCGCTTAAAAGAACTGCAATCATGAGCATCTTTGAGCCAGCACTTTGAGCTAACGACCAAGATAAGCAGCGGTAAAAGGCCTTAGCATCATCACCAAGATCTTTCAATCGCCCGCTTCATCGACTTGTTATGTGGCGATCGCTGCGACTCATTCGAGTATCCCATTACACCTGAGCAGACTCTAACCTGTTGGCGTAATAAGAAGATGCCACGACGAGTAAACCTCCGACCCATTGGGCTAGGCTAGGCTGCTCTCCAATAATTGCCACCGCACTAGCTACACCAAAAACAGGAATTAAAGCAAGATAAAACGCAGCATGACTAACGGGTAGATTTTGCAATGCCACAAGGTAGAGCAAAAACGCCAAAGCATATTGCATAATTCCTGAACCCACTGCCAACAACCAAAATTGCGGCGAAATGCTTGCTGCGTTTACCTCGTAACTTGGATTAAGGACCGATAGCACACTAAAGCACAGTACAGTTGTAATCAATCCAACGGTTTGCTGTGATGTAGTCAATTGTAAAGGGTTCGCTGTTTCAACCTGCTTCTTGCTAAAAAGAACATAGAATACCGCGAACAGAGTGCCAAGAAGAACGAGTGAATCGCCAATAAGGGAAGAATGACCCGCACCTTGAGCATCTTTTAACATCAACAGAGATATTCCCACAAAACTAATCCCAGATAGCAGGAATTTTGCTCGTGTCAGTTTTTCACCCAAGAAAGCGGCGGCAAATAGAATGGTCAGAATAACTTCAGTGGAAGCAATCAAGGTGGCGTTGCTTACCGTCGTCATCTTTACACCAAAGATCCCAAACATATAAGCTAAAGCTGGTTCGAAGATTCCAGCGAAACCCTGTTTGAGTCGTTGCCAGGAGAATGGGAGTTGACGCTCCTTCAGATAACAGACTGTAGCAAGAAATAGGACGCTGGAGAGGAGTTGAATTATCAGTAGTGTTGTGGCTGTAATCTCTGAAAGGGCGATTTTGGTTAGTGTTACCCCTACTCCCCAGCAAAAGGCATAACTCAGTGCAATGATGATTTTATTCATGGTTCCAGCAATTGGCGATATTTCTGTTCGACAGGGCAGTGATCAGTCGGACACACTTCCTCTTCACAAAGCCGACAAATCGTGAAACTGCGTAACTCACTAGTCGTCATTGCTGCGAGCATCTTTTCCAGCAGTTTTGTTAGCTGTTTGCGATCGCTCTGTGTCAATGCGCTCATGGCAAGTTGTAACTGATGTCGGCGCTCGATCAGAATGGCTTGTCGGCGCTCGTGTCCCGCCTCTGTCAGAAATAGGGCGAGTGTGCGACCATCCGTGCCAGGTCTGCGTTCAACAAGACCTTGAACTTCCAGCCGATCGATCAGCCGAACGGTTCCTGGATGAGAGAGATTGAGAATCTGTCGTAGTGTGTTGATCGAGAGACCTGGATCAGCACCTAAAGTTACAAGAGCAGCAGGGGCTTCTCCACCGTATCCAGCATTGATTTCAACAACTGAGTTCAGTGCATCCACGATACTGAATGCTAGTGCCCCCAAAAGATTTACTGTTCTTTCGTTATCCATAGAGCAAGTTCATGGATCAATGCCTGATTCTAAATATGTATGCATCATGCATGTAAATTGAGTAAATGTAAAGTTCGAAC